>NZ_JUEI01000015.1:0-201942 GCF_000802655.2 Paenibacillus sp. IHB B 3415
CGCGGCCAGAAATAGAATATATCATGAATAGAGATTCATTGCAAGCATTATTTTATAATCAATTATAAAAGCTATGCCCCTAATAACCGCCCGGACTCGGCCAGCCACAAATGACATAGCTTCTGTTAATCATACCCGCTTACCCTTAAGCAATAATCTCCTGAATATGCAGCTCCCGTTCATTGACCAGATTCACAATCTTGCCCTCTACCTGCACCATTGGTCTTGTGGGATTAGTGCGATCCGTGAAGATGATTTCTCCGTGACGCCCGTCGCTGAGCCGTATCCGTGTGCCATTATACAGATCCGTTGTTTTTTGAATGAAGGTTTGTACAATAACCGGGTCGAGCTTCCCGAAACTCTCCTTCTGAATCTGCTCCAGTACCAGATAAGGTGACTGAGCCTTTCTGTAGGCTTTTTCAAGCGTCATGGCATGGAAGATATCGGCTACTGCAACAATCTTGGCATAGAAGTGAATCTGGGTGCCTTCCAGCTTAAGCGGATAACCGGAACCGTCGATCTTCTCATGATGCTGCAGGGCGGCTAGTCTGACGCCTTCGTTGATTGCTGTAACATTACGAAGCAGCTGGTAGCCATAAGTGGTGTGCCTGCGTACTTCTTCTATCTCCGCGCCCGTCAGGGGAGTCGGTTTGTGCAGCAAAGTCTCATCTACCTTAATGTTACCTATATCATGAAGCAAGCCGGCAAAGGCAGCTTGCATCCAATCCTTTTGCGGATATCCGCACCACTGGGCAATCTTATATGAAGTTAAGGCTGATAATACAGCGTTATGATAATTATAATCCTGGTCAAACAGAACACGCGGTGCAAACTTCAGGACATGATAATCCTTCAAATGGCTGATCAGCAGCTCCAATTGGCTCCGTAATTCAAAAATCGGAAGTACTGCTGCGGTTGCTGCACGATAGCTCTGCTTGATAAGCACCAGCATTTTCTCATATTCATCATGAAGCGGAGAATTACTTTTGGCTAGTACGGACTCATTGATCAGCGCACCTGTTTTGGCGGTCTGCTGCTTCGCTGGCGGTTTGGAGACTTCTGGGGCTTTGTCCTCTCCCTGAACTCCCTCAATTTCAACTTGTCCTATCAAAAAAGCTTGGAGAATCTCAATATCCCGCGGAAGTATGATCTTGCCTTTACCGAATAGCACTCCTCCCAAAGGAGTAATTACATCCTTAATAATCTTTGATCCCGCCTTGATCTCTCCAACGGATATGTTTGGCATAAATTCAGCCCCTTTATTTCTCTGACACCTGTAGTTCTCTAATTATAGTATGGAACCCGGCAAGCGGCTAGATAGAGGATTCCCATTATAAAATTAAAAAAAAGCATGAGCTTCTATGAATCAGAAACTCATGCTTTCTTTGCAAAGGATTATTCGAGATTATCCTCTTCATTACCGGTACCCGCTTCAGGCTCGCTGACTTCGCCTTCCACTACTGTACCTTGAATTTCTTCGCCGTCCTCTTGCTCGGACAGGTCATCTTCCTCTTTATCCGCTCTGCAGAGTGTAGCCACTGCATCATCCTCACGGATGTTAATCAGCTTAACGCCCTGTGCGTAACGGCCCATCGTAGAAATTCCATCCATGCTGGTCCGGATCAGGGTACCACTGGTCGTGATAATCATCAGGTCCTCATCAGTCTTAACAACCTTCAGCCCGACTACCGGACCGTTCTTATCGGTAAGGTTAATGGTCTTGATGCCTTTACCTCCGCGCGTCTGGGAACGATAGTCGCCGGCAGGCGTCCGTTTACCATAACCCTTGGTTGTTACGATCAGCACTTCAAGATCCTTATCTACGCAGTCCATACCAATGACATGGTCATTGTCATCCAGCGTGATCCCTTTAACCCCTGTAGCACTGCGTCCCATGGAACGAACATCGCTCTCCGAGAAAGTAATCGACATTCCGCGTGCCGTACCGATAATCAGATTCTGCTCTCCATCTGTCAGCTTCACTTCGATCAGTGAATCTTCCTCACGAAGATTGATCGCTATCAGACCACCCTTGCGGATGTTGTTGTAGTCTTCCAGAGGCGTCTTCTTCACAATTCCCTCGCGGGTAGCGAAGAACAGATATTTGTCGCTGTCCGCTTCCTCCACCTGGATTACCGCACTAATCTTCTCGCCCTGCTCAATTTGAATCAGGTTGATGATCGGCGTTCCCCGGGCGGTACGTCCGAGCTCCGGAATCTCATAAGCCTTAATCCGGTACACTTTACCCTTGTCGGTGAAGAACATCAGGTAATTGTGGGAGTTACTCACGAAGAGATGCTCCACAAAGTCCTGGTCCTTGGTGTCCATCCCGATCACCCCGCGGCCGCCGCGCTTCTGGCTGCGGTAAGTGCTGACCGGAAGACGTTTGATGTAACCGGTATGTGTAATCGTGATTACAACCTCTTCACGCGGAATCAGATCCTCATCGAGAATACTCTCTTCCCCAACCGTAATTTCCGTACGGCGGTCATCAGAGTACTTATCACGAATCTCCTGCAGCTCATTGCTGATAATCTCCAGTACGAGATGCTCGTTAGCCAGAATCTCCTTGTATTCGGTGATTTTGGCGAGCAATTCGTTATATTCATTCTCGATCTTCTCACGTTCCAGACCGGTCAGGCGCTGCATCCGCATATCGAGGATCGCTTGAGCCTGCTCCAGGCTTAGACTGAAGGTCTCCATCAAGCCTTCACGGGCAATATCTGTTGTCCGTGAAGCACGGATAAGAGCAATAACCTCATCCAGATGATCGAGGGCAACACGCAGCCCTTCCAGAATATGCGCCCGGGCTTCCGCCTTCTTCAGGTCAAACACGGTCCGGCGGCGGATAACTTCGATTTGATGCTGCAAATAATGATACAGCACATCACGCAGGTTCAGAATCTTCGGTTCATTATTGACAATAGCCAGCATGTTGATCCCGAAGGTAGACTGCATGGAGGTATGTTTGTAGAGGTTGTTGAGCACGACGCTAGGATTCACATCACGTCTCATTTCAACGACTACACGCATTCCGTTACGGTCAGATTCATCACGCAGATCCGTAATGCCTTCGATACGTTTCTCACGCACCAATTCAGCAATCTTCTCAACCAGTCTGGCTTTGTTGACCTGGTAAGGAAGCTCGTGCACAATAATCCGCGCTTTACCGTTATTCTCTTCAATCGTCGCTTTGGCACGCATAGTAACCGATCCGCGTCCTGTGCGGTAAGCCTGACGGATGCCTTCGCGGCCCAAAATATAACCGGCCGTCGGGAAATCCGGGCCCTGAATATATTCCATAAGCTCCATAGGCGTAATCTCAGGATTCTTGATCATTGCCTGTACACCATCAATGACCTCGCCCAGATTGTGCGGAGGAATATTGGTAGCCATACCGACCGCAATCCCCGAAACCCCGTTCACAAGCAGGTTAGGGTAACGCGCCGGCAATACTACAGGCTCATTCTCTTCACCGTCATAGTTGGGAGCGAAATCAACTGTTTCTTTGTTCAGATCGCGGAGCATTTCTCCCGCAATTTTGGACAGCCTCGCTTCGGTATAACGCATCGCAGCTGCCATATCTCCGTCGATAGAGCCGAAGTTTCCGTGGCCGTCTACGAGCATATAGCGCATGGAGAAATCCTGTGCCATACGTACCATTGTTTCATAAACCGCCGAGTCACCGTGAGGGTGATACTTACCGATAACCTCACCGACGATTCTCGCTGATTTCTTGTGAGGTTTATCCGAGGACATTCCAAGTTCCGACATCGCAAACAAAATGCGTCGGTGAACAGGCTTAAGTCCGTCCCGCACATCCGGCAAAGCCCGGCTTACAATGATGCTCATTGCGTAATCCATAAAGGATTCGCGCATTTCCACGCCAATGTCCCGATCCCTGATTTGCGGGTTATTTTGTTCAGCCATGAGTTGGTGGACCTCCTTCAGTTAAAAACCGCTACCCTTTATTATATTACTTTCACAAAAGCAGCACAATTAAACATGATAGCCTTTTATCTTCTATATTGATTTTCTTTTAGTACGGATAAGGATATACGCCCTTTCCGCTGGTGTCTTCAGTACATAGACTGTAAAGACAAGAAGAATGGCTCTATGACCCTGATTTCGTCCAAAAAAGCATAACCCCATATCCTTATATTATAACATTGTTTAGTTAGATTGTCCTGAAAATTCGCCACAGATGAACAAACGGATATACGTTCATCTGTGGCGAAACCGGCAACCGCACAACTACCCAAGGAGGCAGAAAATGAGGATTCAGCGCGTGTCCAGCAAGTGGGCAAAAACGAAAGTCATTCTTCAGAACCGCCTGCTCTCGGTCTTCATTCCGGAAACACGTAAATACGCCCTGGAAGATTTGAAAGAGCTGCTGGGTCTGTACGGAACGGTATATATCAAACCGGACCGCGGCACCTACGGCAGCGGAGTCATGAGAGCTGAACAGCGGGTAGTTCATTTAAGCCCAAGCGAGCAGCAGCCGGATTTCAGCCAACCGGAAACAGAACCTTTAACATGTGAAGCAGAAGCACCAGCAGAACCCAAGCTGATGTATATTCTGAGATACGCCAAGGATGCGGAAATCTTCAATACACCGGAAGAGCTTCATGCTGCCCTATTGCCACGGATTAAGGGGCGTTCTTATCTCGTTCAGCAAGGCATTGATTTGCTTCAGCATCAGGACCGGCCGTTTGACCTGCGGGTACTGACCCAGAAGAATCTTCAGGGGTCCTGGGAGACTACAGGCATGCTCGGGCGGGTGGCTGCGCCGCAAAAGGTGGTCACCAACTATCACAACGGAGGCAGCATTTTTTCGGTAGATGCCCTGTTCAAAGAACATATGACGCCTGAAGAAATGACGGCAACCATCCAGCAGCTGAAATCACTGGGAGTCAGAATCGGGTCCCAGCTGGAAACTGCCTATCCGGGCCTCAAAGAAATCGGACTGGATGTGGCGATGGATCAGCATCATGATCTATGGCTGCTTGAAGTTAATACGTTGCCTTCGATCATCGTCTTCAAAATGTTTCCGAACAAAGCCATTTACCGCCGAATCCACCGCTATGCTGTTGCCTATGGACGTTTGAAGCGCACCCGCCCGTCGCCAACCTACCGCCGCAGACGAACACTCAAGCATTAAAGTTACGCCAAAAACTCTCTGCCTGCATTAAAAAACCTCCGGTCCTCCTGTAAGGGAGGACCGGAGGTTCGTTATACAGCTTGCATTTAAATATCGAGATTTTTGACGGATTGAGCATGCTCCTGAATGAATTCACGGCGCGGCTCTACGTTATCACCCATCAGTGTATCGAAAATGCTGTCAGCCAGCATCGCATCCTCAATCGTTACCTGCAGCATCGTGCGGCTCTCAGGATCCATTGTAGTATCCCATAGCTGTGCGGCATTCATCTCACCCAGACCTTTGTAGCGCTGAACGTTTACTTTGACGTTCTCACCAAAGCCGGCAATGATCTCATCGCGTTCCTTCTCGGTCTGCGCATAGCGGATGACTTTGTTGCGTTCAATCTTGAACAGCGGCGGCTGGGCAATATAGATATATCCGGCATCGACCAGCTTCCGCATGTAGCGGTAGAAGAAGGTCAACAGCAAGGTTCTGATGTGGGCACCGTCGACATCCGCATCAGTCATAATTACAACCTTGTGGTAACGTGCCTTGGACAGATCAAAATCATCGCTGATGCTAGTTCCGAGAGCGGTAATAATCGCCCGGATTTCTGCATTGGACAAGATCCGGTCGAGCCGGGCTTTTTCTACGTTCAGAATCTTACCGCGCAGCGGCAGGATCGCCTGGAAATGACGGTCACGGCCTTGCTTGGCCGATCCGCCCGCAGAGTCACCTTCGACGATGTACAGCTCACTGATTGACGCATCCTTGGAGGAGCAGTCAGCCAGCTTGCCCGGGAGGGCACTGACTTCAAGGGCACTCTTACGGCGGGTCAGCTCACGGGCCTTGCGGGCCGCTTCACGGGCACGGGAAGCCTGCAGCGACTTCTCCAGCACCTTGCGGGAGACAGCCGGGTTCTCTTCCAGGAATTCCTGCAGCTTCTCACCGAACAGAGATTCGACGATCCCGCGGACCTCACTGTTCCCCAGCTTGGTCTTAGTCTGGCCTTCGAACTGCGGCTCAGGAATTTTGACGGAAATAATCGCCGTCAGGCCTTCACGGACATCGTCTCCGGTCAGGTTCTGGCTGCTATCCTTGATCACGCCTGCCTTGCGGGCATAGTCATTGATAATCCGCGTTAAGGCACTCTTGAAGCCGGATTCATGCGTTCCGCCCTCATGGGTATTGATATTGTTAGCGAAGGAATAGATGTTCTCTGTATAAGAATCGTTATATTGGAGAGCCACTTCAACGGCGATCATATCCCGTGAGCCTTCCACGTAGATCGGGTCCTCATGCATGGCTTCTTTTTTCTCGTTAAGATATTTCACATACTCTACAATACCACCATCATACTTAAATGTATTACTGACTCCGGTCCGTTCATCCAGCAAAGAAAGCTCAATGCCCTTGTTCAGGAAGGCAAGCTCGCGGACCCGGGTAAGCAGAGTTGCATATTCAAAAGTAGTAGTCTCGGTAAAAATCTCGGGATCCGGATGGAAGGTTGTTGTTGTCCCTGTCTCCTCGGTATCGCCGATTACCTTGATATCATATTGCGGCGCACCGCGTCTGTATTCCTGCTGGTAGACATGTCCGTCACGTTTGACCGTTACAACTACCTTCTCGGACAGTGCGTTAACTACCGAGATCCCCACACCGTGAAGACCGCCGGAAACCTTGTAACCCCCGCCGCCAAATTTACCGCCTGCATGCAGGACAGTCATAACGACTTCAAGCGTGGATTTCTTCAGCTTTACGTTCTCGCCGACAGGTATCCCCCGGCCGTTATCAATAACAGTCACACTGTTATCTTCATGAATTTTCACTTGAATCCGGTCGCAAAAACCTGCCAGCGCCTCATCGATACTATTATCGACAACCTCCCAGACCAAATGATGCAGACCTTTGGCGCTAGTGGAGCCAATGTACATGCCGGGACGTTTCCGAACCGCTTCCAGCCCTTCCAGTACCTGAATCTGGCTCTCATCATATGTCGGTTGATTCATTGACATGCCTTCACCTACTTCTTTCAGATTATCTCCTGTAACTACCGAAACATTATATTTCTAACAAGATTTTGGCTCTTTTTTTGAGAGTGGAGGAGGAGATAGGGGAGTAGTAGACAGTATTCTTGGTGACGACAATAGACTTCGCTTCCTCTTCACCAATGCGCTCCAGCTTCTTATCCTGCTGGGAATGAGTCATAAATTGCTTCGACACCTTGGAGGACTTCTCAATCGATATATCAAATATAGCAATTAACTCTGAGGATCGAATAATTTTCTCTCCGCCCAAATGAATATACATGGTCTTCCTCCGCTCTTTATAGCTCCACTGTGCCGCCGTGCACATGATACAGGCTTGCGCCTTTTAATTTATCGGCATTCAGTCCCTCCACACCGGTGGCGGTAATGAAGGTCTGTACCTTGCTTTGAAATGTTTCGATAAGCTGGGTCTGACGATAAGGATCAAGTTCGGACAAAACATCATCAAGAAGCAGCACAGGATACTCTCCGATCTCCTCATGGATCAGTTCAATTTCCGCCAGCTTGAGCGATAAAGCTGCCGTACGTTGCTGTCCCTGGGAACCGTAGACCTGAGCTTCTCTTCCGTTGATAAAAAAGGACAGGTCATCCCTATGGGGACCCGTCAGCGTCATGCCGCGCCTGATTTCCTGATCTCTTGTTTGTGATAACTTTAACATAAATTTGTCCAATAAGACAGCTTCATCTTCCTCTTCGCGCTCACCGAAAGAGGGGACATAGAGCAGTTTGAGCTCTTCTCCGCCGTTTGTAATGCCGCGATGGATGCTTTCTGCCCATATCTGCAGCTTCTTTATGAATTGTTTCCTTTTTTTGACGATTTTAACACCATGCTCTATAAGTTGCGCATCCCATATCTCCAGAAGCTCCTTGCCGGCAGCTTCTTTTCCCCATAGCTGCTTCAGCAGATTCCCTCTTTGGAGCAGCACCTTCTGGTATTGCTGCAGATGAAACAGGTAGCTGGGCTGGACCTGGCCAATCTCCATGTCAAGGAACCGGCGCCTGATGCCCGGGGTGCCTTTGACAATCTCGAGATCCTCCGGAGCAAACATCACCACATTCAGTGAACCTACGAATTCACTAAGCCGGCGCTGCTCCAGTCCGTTAATTCTGGCTTTTTTGCCTTGGGGTGACAGGGTAAGCTCCAGCTTAAGATCACCGTATTTGCGCTCCACTTCGGCCACAATCTGTGCGGAACCTGCAGGAGCATCGAAGGATATGAGTTCCTTGTCCTTGGAGGTACGGTGGCTTTTGGTCATCGCCAGGACGAACAAAGCCTCCATGAGATTTGTTTTGCCTTGGGCGTTCTGACCGAGAATGAGGTTCACATCACCCAGGCTCTCCAGACGCAGCAGCCCATAGTTGCGGTAATACTGCAGACCGATATTTTTGACAAACAAGACCCTGTGCCTCCTTGGGTGTACTACTCTTTGACTCCGCCGCCTTCAACCTCGAATACGCCGTTATCCTGTACCTCTATCTTATCACCCGGGTAGAGCTTTCTGCCACGCCGTTCTTCTTTCTCCCCGTTCACTTGTACGTGCCCTTCCTGCAGCAGCGCTTTGGCCATACCACCTGTGGATACACAATCCGCCAGCTTCAAAAACTGGTCCAGCTTGATATATCCACTGTGGATAACTATTTTTTTCATCTTTTTTGTCCTTTCCACCACTTATCCACAGGCCATGGACAGGGCATTAATTGGTTGTGCGGTAAGGCAGAATGACGTACAGGCTGCGGCTCTCGTCGAGCGGTCTGAGAATAATCGGACTCATCATGCCGGTGAAGGCAATCACGAGCTGCTCACTCTCCACAACCTTCAGCACATCGAGCATATATTTGGAGTTGAAGGAGATCCGCAAAGGCTCACCTTTGAAATCAATTACTTCAAGTTCTTCCCGGACCTTACCCAGCTCTGATGAGCTGGAAGAAATCTCTACGTCGCCATTCTCAAGAGTCTGCATCCGGACGATGTTCGTTTTTTCTTCACGGGATAGCAAATAAGCGCGGTCAATCGATTCGCTGAGTTTTTTTGTATCAAGAGTTAGTTCTGTTTTGTAGGTGGTTGGAATAATTCTAGAAGTATCCGGATAAATTCCGTCCAGGATCCGCGAATAGAACAGCACTTTGTCGATTTTGAAGAGGACCTGGTTATCCGCAACGACAATATCCACCAGCATATTCTGATCGGGAATAATTTTGCTGAGCTCGTTCAGCGTTTTGCCGGCAATAACAATATTCGCAAACTGAACATTCTCTGTACCTTCCAGATGTGCTGCTCTTGTTGCCAGACGGTGGCGGTCGGTAGCCGTGAACTTGAACTCGTTATCGGCAAGATTCCAGAGAATACCCGTCAGAATTGGTGTTGTCTCTTGGGTAGAGATGGAGAACGCGGTTTGTTTAATCATATTCTTCAGCAAATCGCCTGGCATTGAGATGGTTTCATTCTCCTCAATGCTTGGCAGAACAGGGAATTCTTCAGGGTCCAGGCCAACAATCTGAATCTCCGTAGATCCGGAAGAGATATAGGTTTGAAAGCCCTCTTTGACTTCCATGTGAATTTCTTTGGAGGGAAGCTTCTTGATGATCTCGACAAAGAACTTGGCTGGAAGCACTACGCTGCCGGGCTGTTCCACTTTTACGATCGTATGGCTGTCATTCTCGGCAGGGATGAAGGATTGGATCGAGATATCCGTGTCGCTTGCCGTCAATGTTACTCCCTGGTGGCTAACCTCAAGCTTTATTCCGGTCAAAATAGGGATGGTTGTTCTGCTCGAGATCGCCTTGGAGACATGGCCTATAGATTCGTTGAGTTCATTTTTGAGAATGCTGATTTTCATGATTTCACTCCTAGCTGAAAAATTGGGAAATGGGTGTACGTTTGACCTCTTTGAAACCTGCTCTTAGAAGATGAATTATTATAGTTATTTAATAGTATTAGTAGTAGGGGCTCCGTTTATGTGGATAAGTCGCTAAACAGCATAAAATTAAGCCTACCCACATGTGTATAGATTGTGTATAGGCTCTTTGTTCCTCTTAGGAAGGATTTTTAATTTTCTCCGCAAGATTATTTACCACTTTATAGAGCTCCTGGTCCACCTTTAATTGCTGCGTAATCTTCTCATGGGCATGGATAACTGTCGTATGATCGCGCCCTCCGAAGGCTTCACCGATCTTGGGAAGCGAATAATCCGTTAATTCACGGGAGAGATACATGGCAATCTGCCTTGGAAAAGCAACAGCCTTCGTGCGTTTCCGCGCTTTGAAATCCTCCATGCGCAAATTGTAGTATTCGCCGACTTTTTGCTGAATATCATTCATGGTGATCATCTTCGGCCGGCTGGAGGGAATGATATCCTTCAGCGCTTCAGCTGCCAGATGCGTAGTCACATCCTGATTAGTCAGTGATGAATAGGCTACAACGCGGATCAGTGCACCTTCCAGCTCGCGGATATTCGTGTCGATCTGATTAGCGATGTACATCATCGCTTCGTTCGGGATATCCAGGTTCTCCGCCTTGGCCTTCTTACGGAGAATCGCAATCCGTGTCTCCAGATCCGGAGGCTGAATATCGGTGATAAGTCCCCATTCAAACCGGGATCGCAGCCGTTCTTCCAGCGTGGGAATCTCCTTGGGAGGCCGGTCGCTTGAGATGATAATTTGCTTGCGTTCTTCATGAAGAGCATTGAACGTATGGAAAAATTCCTCCTGCGTTGACTCTTTGCCGGCCAGGAATTGAATATCGTCAATCAGCAAAATGTCAACACTGCGGTATTTGTTACGGAAGCTTTCGCCGCGGTTGTCACGGATGGAGTTGATGAATTCATTCGTAAACTTCTCGGACGAGATGTAGATAACCTTATTGTTGGGGTTATGCTCCAGCACATAGTGCCCGATGGCATGCATCAAGTGAGTCTTCCCGAGACCCACGCCTCCGTACAAAAACAAAGGATTGTAAGCTTTGGCGGGCGCTTCGGCTACAGCCAGTGAGGCTGCATGCGCAAAACGGTTGCCCGAACCGATCACGAACGTATCAAAAGTGTATTTGGGATTGAGCAAATGCGTCTGTGCTTCTTCGCGTGAAACTGCGGGAGTGGTCGCCATTTGTTGAACTATTGGCTCAGAGGGTTTGTTCTCTTCAATTACAAATTTGACGTCAACCTGTTGTCCGGTGACCTCATAAACCGTTGCTCCTACCAGTTTGGTGTAGCGACTTTCCAGCCATTCTACGGCAAAAGTTGTAGGCGCCGAGATAATAAGAGCCTGGTGGCTAAACGTTAAGGCCTTGGTAGCCTTAAACCAGGTGTCAAAGCTCGGCTTGCTTAGTTTGGTTTGAATAATCGATAAAATTTGCTGCCATAATTCGGAAGTATGGCTGTCCACAGACTGTCACTCCTTTAAATCTTCCAAATGTGGCATCAGCCATGAAGTGGAAATGTCGAAGAAAATGGGTTGTTGCTGAATCTTATCCCCAATATGCAATATCAAGAGACAAAAAAATATGGATAAATTTGATTTGTTCACAACTTTATCCACAGCTTGTTGATAATATAGAGAACAAACAAATCTATTCACATTCAAAAGTAATACCATCATAGCAAAACCCCCCTTGTTTTTCAATGAGCCACGCTATTTTATCCACAAATTCAATCACTTGTGTATAATTTTTAGGAACACCACTACATATTGTTGATAAATTGTTTACCGTTCGACAGTTTCCGTCATGGCTTCGATATTTTTATACACAGGTTGTGCTCAGTTGTGAGCAGTCGACTATTTTTTTTGATCACAGGTGGATAACTATAATGTCCTGTGGATTACTTTTTCGAATAAAAGAACTGTGGATAAGACGCAGAAGCGAAACTTCATGGGGATTAAGCAGGCTGGGGATAGCGGCGGAGCTGCTGAAGAGACCTGTGGAGAAATAAAAAAGAGGGAGGAAGGGGACAAGGTTGACTTTTGCCTTGATTATGTGTTTAAATATATAAAGGTGTTTTCTGTGAGGATATGTCTCCAAATTTAATTGATAATACTTGTAGATACTGTCCCTACTCTAAGGACGGCTTAGTCCGTTTCTGCTTATATGACAGTAATTAAGTTCCTGTAAGGGAGGTGCAATACATGAGACCGACGTTCAGACCGAATGTGAGCAAACGCAAAAAGGTGCATGGTTTCCGCAAAAGAATGAGCACGAAAAACGGCCGCAAAGTGCTGGCAGCCCGCCGCTTGAAAGGCAGAAAAGTTTTGAGTGCGTAAGTTAGGCCACTTAGGGACCACTGCGGTGGTCCTTTTTTACAAGATGAGAATTCAATGCGGTCCCCATAAAGTATTTGAGTAATCATCGAAGCAAAGCCCCACTTTGTGGGGTTATTTTACATGGGGTCCCCGCAAAAGTTACGGATCAGGCTTCACTACAGAGCCGCACTTTGCGGGGCTTTTTTTTGATATATAAGGAAGGAAGAGGATGCCGAGCATTTTTTCCTTCTATATATAGCGCAGAATTGGATGCATCTCCTCAGAGCGGGAGGACCACAGTTATTCTGCAGCTGCAACAATAAAAGTTTGGCTCTGCAGAGGATGATAGCGCTACTGCGGGGCTTTTTTTGAAAGATAAAAATGTATACGCTTTGCATCATGAAGGAGCCTCATCCTTCCGCTGAAACGGATGCCGTTTATGGCATCACCTGAATGACTATACTAATTAGAAGATGAAATTCCGGAGCTTACGCGAAATCCGGTATTTGAATAGGAGAGTCCCGTGCACAAAAGTCTACGATTACGAAACCGTGCCGACTTCAGCCGCGTATACCGCCATGGGAAGTCATTTGCGAATCATCAATATGTGGTGTACTGGTTTCCCAGAAAAGAGGTGGAGCGTTTCCGCGTAGGTATATCTGTCAGCAAGAAGGTTGGAAACGCCGTGGTACGCAACCGGATGAGGCGGCTGGTAAAGGAAATTGTCCGCCACCATGAGCCGGAAATTATCGGAGGTCTGGACATCGTGTTCATCGTAAGAAAAGGAGCGCTTTCCAAGGATTACGGCGAGCTCGAGAAAAGCGTGCTGCATGTGCTTCGCAAAGCCAAGCTGCTCAAGGCTTTGCGCAATTAAGCAGGCCAGCAGGGGCTTGTTTATTTGTATCCATAATTATGTTATGATTTACGGTGCAATGGAATGTTTATGAGAGGGGTTTTGAAGTGTCTCTAATGAAGACTAAGCGAGGAAAAATGTTTCTTCTCCTCGGGTTAATGGTTCTAATGATCGCTGTTCTGTCGGGATGCTCTCCGTCTGCGGCAACAGTGACGCACACTACGGAGGATTTGAAAAATGGAGGCTTCTGGCAAAGTAATGTCGTTTATTATTTCGCCATTGCACTGGATACTTTCGCGAAGTGGTTTAATGGCCAGTACGGATTAGCCGTACTTGTAATGGTTATCATTGTGCGTACGTTAATTTTGCCGCTTACCATGAAACAGGTTAAGAGTTCACGTGCGATGCAGGCCATCCAACCGGAACTTGAGAAGATTAAGAAAAAATATAAAGATGAGCCCGAAAAGGTACAGCAGGAAACGATGCGCCTGTTCCAGGAGAACAAGGTAAATCCGATGGCAGGCTGTCTGCCGCTGATCGTGCAGATGCCGATCTTCATCGCCCTGTACAACTCGATCTATTACAACCCGGATCTTAGATTGCATGACTTCCTGTGGCTGCAGCTCGGCAAGCCCGATCATCTGTTCATTCTGCCGCTTCTTGCCGCTGCTACAACATTCATTCAGACCCGTATGATGACCAAAATGAACCCGGTACAACAGCAGGGTCCAATGCAGTTCATGATGATGGTATACCCGGTTCTGATTTTCATCATGTCCTACAACTTCCCGTCCGCGCTTCCGCTGTACTGGTTCTATAGTAATCTGTACACCATTATTCAGAACTACTTCTTGTACCGCAACAATGATAAACATAAAGCGGCTATTGCAGCTGCCAGTGCCACCGCTACCGCTACTGCAGGTAACGGCAAAGCCAAAGAAGTGAATTTGACGAAGAGCAAGAACAGCAACAATAACGCCCACAAAGATGTTACTCCTGCTGCAAGAGGCAATAGCAGCAAAGGTAAGAAGGGGGTCAAAAAGTCAAAATGAGCAAAGTCGTCGCGACAGGGAAAACCATTGAAGAAGCTGTAGAACGGGGACTTAACCAGCTTGGAGTTCAGAAGGACCGGGTAACGGTCAACGTACTTGAACAGCCGTCAAAAGGATTCCTTGGATTGATCGGTGCGAAGGGAGCCAAGGTAGAATTGACCTTGATCTCTGAAGCCGCACCGGCATCAGCGGCGAGTGCTCCGCTACTGTCTCAGCAGTCAACAAGAGAGAGCAAACCAGAGGCGATCAGCGGCGTACCGCGCCAGGATTCCGGACAACCGGTGGAGGAAGCTTACCAACAGGCCGTTCATTTCATTGTGGATGTCGCCAAGAGCATGGGGCTCGAGGTGGAAGTTGAAATCGTTCATACCAAGGAATCAACTGTTCTGCAAATATCCGGCCCGGATCTCGGGCTGCTGATCGGCAGAAGAGGACAAACTCTCGATGCTCTGCAGTATTTGGCTAATATTGTTGCCAACCGCTATTCCGACAGCTTCATCCGCCTTGTGCTGGATGCGGAGAACTTCCGTGAACGCCGCAAGAAGACGCTTGAGGAATTGGCGGATCGGCTCGCGGGACGTGTAGTCCGGACCCGTAAAGAGGTCGTACTGGAACCCATGTCCCCGCAGGAACGCAAGATTATTCATTCCAGATTACAAGATCACCGGCAGGTAAACACGCTTAGCAAGGGTGAAGAACCGAACCGCCGCGTCGTTATAACATTGAAGTAGATCTATATGCCGCAATGACTCCTTGACCTATGCGAGGAGTCATTGTTTTTTTGAAATATAAGAATTTATATGGTTCGCGCAATATATTACCCTTATATTTCGCGCTGAAACGGATGCCGTCCTTTGAAGGACGGCTTAACCGTTTCCACTTGAAGAGACAAATAAGAAAAGATCAATGCAGAGGTGAATAACAACATGCTTAGTGACACTATTGCTGCTGTATCGACGGCTCTGGGCGAGGGCGGAATTGCCATCATCCGGGTTAGCGGACCGCAGGCTATCAGCCAGGTTGCTCCATTGTTCCAAAGCCGCATCCCCCTTACGGAAGCTGAATCCCATACTGTGCATTATGGACATATTGTAAGTCCGCTGGATGGGGAGCGGATGGAAGAAGTGCTGGTGACGGTCATGAAGGGACCGCGTTCTTTTACAACAGAAGATGTAGTGGAGATCAGTGCCCATGGCGGCGTAATCTCTGTAAGAAGAGTGATGGACCTGCTGCTGCAGCAGGATATCCGGCTGGCTGAGCCGGGGGAATTCACCAAACGTGCTTTTCTGGGCGGGCGGATTGATCTTTCCCAGGCGGAAGCTGTAATCGATCTGATTCGTTCCAAGTCAGACCGGGCATTCTCGGTTGCGCTCAAGCAGGTTAGCGGTTCATTATCCGCACGGATTCATGAGCTTCGGCACACCCTAATCGAGATGCTGGCCCATATTGAAGTTAATATTGATTATCCGGAACATGATGTGGAATCCTTAACTGCCGATTTCATCAAGGACAAGAGCCAAGAGGTTATGGAGGGCATTAATAAGCTGCTCCGAACAGCTAATGAAGGAAAGATTCTGCGCGAAGGGATCACAACAGCAATTGTGGGCCGGCCCAATGTTGGCAAGTCCTCCCTGCTTAACGCGCTTGCCCGCGACAACAAAGCGATTGTAACCGATATTCCGGGGACAACGCGTGATGTAATAGAAGAGTATGTAACGATTAATAATATCCCGCTGAAGCTGCTGGACACTGCCGGTATCCGTGAAACGATGGATGTGGTAGAGAAAATAGGGGTGGAACGTTCGAAGGCGGCTTTTAGCGATGCGGACCTGATTCTGCTGGTGCTGAATGCCAATGATGAGCTGCATGAGGATGAACTGGCACTTATGGAACAAATCCACGGTAGACAAGCCTTGGTCATCATGAATAAAATGGACTTACCGTCCCGTCTGGACACGGATAAGCTGCGCTCCTTTTTCGACGAATCGAGCATTGTACCGATGTCGGTTCTGGAAGAGGAAGGACTTGATAAACTGGAAGAGGCGATCTCGGCACTCTTTTTCGGCGGCAAGCTGGAGTCGGGTGACTTGACTTACGTAAGTAATGTAAGACATATTGCCCTGCTGAAGAAGGCGCATAAATCACTTCAGGATGCCTACGAAGCTGCGGAGATGCTTATTCCTATAGATATGATACAGATTGATGTGCGTCTGGCCTGGGAGCAGCTTGGTGAGATCGTTGGTGATACGGCTGCGGATTCTCTGCTGGATCAGATTTTCTCGCAGTTCTGCTTAGGTAAATAAAAGGAGGGAATAGTTATGAATTATGATGGAGGCAGCTATGATGTTGTCGTCATTGGCGCCGGACATGCCGGCTGTGAAGCAGCTCTGGCTGCTGCACGGATGGGCTGCCGCACACTGATGATCACGATTAACCTGGATATGGTGGCCTTCATGCCATGTAATCCATCCATTGGCGGACCCGCCAAGGGCCATGTAGTGCGTGAAATTGATGCGCTGGGCGGGGAAATGGGCCGCAATATAGATAAGACTTTCATTCAGCTGCGGATGCTTAATACCGGGAAAGGACCTGCTGTCCATGCACTTCGTGCACAGGCGGACAAGTTCCTCTATCAGCATGCGATGAAGGAAACGATGGAAAAGACGCCTAACCTGACCCTGCGCCAGGGTATGGTGGAAGAACTGGTTGTTGAGGACGGCCGCTGCGCCGGGGTAATTACGAAGACCGGAACCGTATATCACAGCAAAACTGTTATTCTGACGACAGGAACCTATCTGCGCGGCAAAGTGATTATGGGTGAACTGACTTATGAGAGCGGACCAAACAATCAGCAGCCGTCCGTACGGTTGTCGGAGAATTTGCGTGAGCTTGGGTTTGATCTTGTCCGCTTTAAGACAGGAACACCGCCGCGTGTGCATAAGGATACGATTGATTTCTCCAAGACAGAAATTCAGCCGGGCGACGATAAGCCGAAATTCTTCTCTTTTGAAACCAAGTCATCAGATAATGAACAGCTGCCTTGCTGGCTGACTTACACTTCACCGGTCACACATCAGATTATTAATGACAACCTGCACCGGGCACCAATGTTTACCGGAATTATTGAAGGAACAGGTCCTCGCTATTGTCCATCGATCGAAGATAAGGTCGTGCGGTTCAGCGATAAATCACAGCATCAAATCTTCCTTGAGCCTGAAGGTAAAAACACATCGGAATACTATGTACAAGGTCTGTCTACAAGCCTCCCTGAGGATGTACAACTGGCAGTGCTGCGTTCCATTCCCGGCATGGAAAAGGTTGAAATGATGCGTAACGGTTATGCCATTGAATATGATGCGATGGTTCCAACACAGCTCTGGCCTTCCCTTGAAACCAAACGGTTGCCGGGACTGTTCACAGCCGGACAAATCAACGGTACCTCCGGTTATGAGGAAGCTGCAGGGCAGGGTGTAATTGCAGGCATTAACGCAGCGCGTAAAGTACAGGAGAAGGAGCCGGTGGTGCTTGACCGGTCCCAAGGTTATATCGGTGTGCTGATTGATGATCTGGTCACCAAGGGAACCAATGAACCTTATCGTCTGCTGACTTCGCGTGCGGAATACCGGCTGCTGCTCCGTCATGATAATGCGGATCTGCGCCTGACTCCAATCGGTTATGAGATCGGACTTATTCCAGAGCAACGTTATGAGGCATTCCTTGATAAAAAAGGACGGGTGGACCGTGAAATCATCCGCCTGCAGGAAACGAAGGTTAAACCTGTTCAAGTAAATGAAGCTCTTGCCGGATATGACTCTGCACCGATTGTTGACGGAAGCAATCTGCTGACCTTAATGCGCCGTCCGGAGCTTACCTACAGCTTCGTAGATATGATATCGCCTGCCCCAGAAGAACTGGACGAAGAGATGAAGGAGCAGGTTGAGATTCAGATAAAGTATGCCGGATATATTGAGAAACAGCTCCAGCATGTTGAGAAGCTGCAGAAGATGGAGAAGAAGAAGATTCCTGAAGATATCAACTACAATGAGATTCATGGACTTGCGATGGAAGCCCGGCAAAAGCTGACCAAAATCGCACCCATCTCCATTGGCCAGGCTTCACGCATCGGAGGAGTAACACCGGCGGATATCTCGATTTTGCTGGTACATTTGGAGCATTATAACCGTGTGACAGCGGCGAAAGGATAATCTATGGATAATACGGCAGCCCAGTTCACCGCTCTGCTCAAGGAGCGCGGACTACAGCTCTCAACGAAGCAATTAGAACAATTCGAACTATACTTCCAGGAATTGATTTCCTGGAATGAGAAGATGAACCTTACTGGTATTACGGAAAGAAGTCAGGTGTATACGAAGCATTTCTACGACTCCCTATCTCTGGCTTTCTATCTGAATATGGATGAAACCAAGAGTCTTGCTGATATCGGATCGGGTGCAGGGTTTCCTGGAATTCCACTGAAGATTTGTTTCCCGCATCTGAAGCTGACGATTGTAGACTCACTCAGCAAACGGATCTCTTTTCTGCAGCATGTATGTGACACCCTGGGCCTGACGGGCGTACAACTGATCCACGGACGTGCCGAGGATGTCGCAAGACAGTTTGTCCACCGTGATGCTTATGATGTGGTGACTGCCCGTGCAGTTGCCCGCCTATCTCTTTTGAATGAATTTTGTCTTCCGTTCACACGTAAGGATGGAATCTTCGCCGCAATGAAGGGAAGCGACCCGGCTGAGGAATTGGCAGAAGCCAGACACAGCTTCAAGGAACTTCGCGCTGAGTTGCAGAAGGTGGAATCCTTCAGCTTGCCTGTTGAAGAATCCGCCCGGCATATTATTCTCGTACGTAAGACTGGGGCAACACCAGCGAAGTATCCGCGTAAGCCAGGCGTGCCTGCGAAGTCGCCCCTTGTATAATTGTTTCACGTGAAACAATCAAAATCATATTTACGAAACCAGATCAAGCTCATGCAGAATGGGCTTGATCTTTTTTAATGAGATTTGCGGTATAAGTCCCAGCATCAACGGCATTTTCACCAGTGTCATAACATATTACCTCAATACTGGCCCATATTGAGTTTATTTGTGAATAAGGGGACCCGGGGGGACCTTTAGGCAGGAAAAATAGGTCTATATGGAGAATAGGATTATGAGCAGAAAAGTGATAGAATACTATAGTAAGACTTTTTATAGAGAAGACTCTTCAGCTACTCTGTTACTACCCTGGTTGCAGAGAACTGCAGGTCAGAAATATGGCCAGGCTGTTCTTGAATTAAAGAGCTGATCAGCGATCTGATTCATTCTTTAATTGTAGGGAAAGCGACTATGAATAGGATAGATGCTTTTCTCACGCTGTACGATAGGCTTTTCGGAAGAAAGGTTAGAAGGATCGTACTATAACGAAATTAGGTGGTTATGAACGGAATGAAAGAACAATTCACCAAGCTTTTTGGATTTACCGAGCGGAGCAGCGGAGAAGAGATCAAACAAATCCCGGTTCATGAGGTCATCAGCAGTCCATATCAACCACGGACGATTTTTGATGATGACAAGATAGATGAGCTATGCCAGACTATCAAAACTCATGGAGTTATCCAGCCGATCGTTGTGCGTATGCGTGATTCCCAGTATGAAATCATTGCCGGTGAAAGACGCTGGCGGGCGGTCAAAAAGCTGGGCATGGAGACTATTCCAGCTCTTGTACGCGAATTCAATGATTCACAAGCAGCTTCAATTGCACTGATAGAGAATTTGCAGCGTGAGGGTCTTACTTCTATCGAAGAGGCAATCGCCTATCAGAAGCTGATTGATCTGCATCAATTGACGCAAGAGAGTCTGGCCCAAAGGCTTGGTAAAAGCCAGTCAACGATTGCCAACAAAATCCGCTTGCTGAATTTACCGGAGGCAGTCAAAGTTGCACTAATGGAAAGAAAGATCACTGAGCGTCATGCGCGTTCGCTTTTGTCTCTGGACAGTGAAGAGATGCAGATGAAGGTGCTGGCTGAGATTATCTCCAAAGAGCTCAATGTGAAGCAAACAGAAGCACGTATTGCATTTTATAAAGCCGTTACACAGACTAAAAAATCAAAACGGGTATCCTATACAAAAGATGTTCGTCTCGCCCTTAATACAATTCGCCAATCCATAGACATGGTGTCCGGTTCGGGGATGGAAATCAAGACCTCTGAGAATGACCGTGGCGATCATTATGAGATTGTTATTCAAATCCCAAAAAGATAAATGGTTTCAAAAGCTGAAGGCGGCCCTGAGGTGATTGGCCGCCTTTTCTATGACTAGCTCCAGACGTTATCACACATACACTTTATGGATAAGTTAATATATATTTGTCTACACTTCCCGCACATGTGATGCCGTAGTATACAAATCATTATGCCAATACAACTCATGACCTTACAAGATGATTCTTTCTAACAATTCGAGGTGAAATAAGTGTCCAAGATTATTGCCATAGCAAATCAAAAAGGCGGGGTCGGTAAAACAACAACCTCTGTAAACCTGGGTGCCGGCATGGCTACTTTAGGGAAAAGAGTTCTGCTTGTTGATATTGATCCGCAAGGCAACACTACGAGCGGCGTTGGCGTCAACAAAGCGGATGTAGCAAATTGCATTTATGATATTCTTATTAATGAAGTAAACCCGCAGGAAACGATATTGGAGACCCAAATCGAAGGCCTTCATATCATACCGGCGACTATTCAATTAGCGGGTGCAGAAATTGAATTGGTCTCTACCATATCCAGAGAACTAAAGCTGAAGAAGGCTCTAAATGCGGTCAAGGCGAATTATGATTACATCATCATCGATTGTCCTCCGTCATTGGGTATTCTTACCATTAATTCTCTGACGGCAGCGGATTCAGTCATTATTCCGATTCAATGTGAATACTACGCGCTTGAAGGGCTAAGCCAACTGCTTAACACTGTAAGACTGGTACAGAAGAATCTTAACCCTCACCTTAAGATAGAGGGGGTACTGCTCACTATGCTTGATGCCCGGACCAATCTGGGGATTCAGGTGATTGAAGAAGTGAAAAAGTACTTCCAGGAGAAGGTATATAGAACCATTATTCCGCGTAATGTCCGTCTGAGTGAAGCTCCTTCACACGGACAATCCATTATTACTTATGATTCCCGTTCCAAAGGAGCGGAAGTGTATTTAGAGTTGGCAAAGGAAGTGATTTCTTATGAGTAAGCGCCTAGGCAAAGGCTTGGATGCTTTGATACCTTCTTTATCCATTAACGAGGATGACAAGGTTGTAGAAATACCCTTGTCTCAGTTAAGAGCCAATCCGTATCAGCCGCGTAAAGATTTCAACGAAGAGGCTATTCAGGAGCTGGCTGAATCTATCAGACAGCACGGGGTCATTCAGCCAATCATTGTCCGCAGTGTATTGAAGGGGTATGAGATCATTGCCGGTGAACGCCGGTTCCGTGCATCCCAATATTGCGGCAAAGCAACGATCCCTGCGGTGGTCCGCAGCTTGAGCGATCAGCAGGTTATGGAGATTGCCCTGATCGAAAACCTGCAGCGTGAGAATCTAAATGCAATGGAAATTGCGGTTGCATATCAAGGGCTAATGGATCAATTCGCTCTTACCCAAGAAGAGCTATCACTCAAGGTGGGGAAGTCCAGATCCCATATAGCTAACTTCCTGCGGCTGCTTAGTCTGCCGGAGGAAGTGAAGGATTATGTTTCACGTGGAACAATTTCTATGGGCCATGCCCGGGCAATTGTAGCGCTAAAAGATCCGGAGACGATAAAGCAATTAGCCGGGCAGTGTGTGGAACAGCAGTGGAGTGTAAGAGAATTGGAAGAGGTAGTGAAAAATCTCGACCGCAAACCTACTAATGGAATCAAAGCTAAGGTGGTCAAACGCGATCCTTATATTGATAACGTTGAGGAAGTATTGCGGGAACGGTTCAAAACAACCGTTAAGATTAAGCAAGGTAAGGAAAAAGGAAAAATAGAATTAAATTATTACAGTGCCCAAGACCTGGAAAGACTGCTGGAGTTGCTCGGGAACTGATTTGGATATTTGTGCCGAAAACATATCCTGAGATATCCCTAAAACGGATATGGAGGGATATGTTTTTTAAACGGAAAATAGTGAGGGTGAAGAGATGGAGAGACTGGTTTATCTGGATCATGCAGCAACCTCGTGGCCTAAGCCGCCTGCTGTGGCTGCTGCAATGATGGATGCTCTGGAACATTCAGGGGCAAATGCCGGACGTGGTAACCACTCGCTGGCGATAGGTACAGGGCGCGTGCTGGTGCGGGCACGGGCTTTGCTGGCTCAACTGTTCGCTGTCTCCAATGCTCAGAATATTGCCTTTACCCATAACACAACCATGGGGCTAAATATGGCTATTAAGGGTACACTTCAACCAGGGGATCATGTGATTTCAACGATGACAGAACATAACTCTGTACGCAGACCCTTAGAGTATTTGCGCCGGACAATAGGTATTGAAGTAGATTATTTACAGGTGGATGGTGCGGGGCAGGTTGATCTGCTAGAACTTCAAAAATCATTCCGCCACAATACCAGAATGGTGGTTTGTAATCACAGTTCCAATCTGCTCGGGAGCATACTTCCTCTTGGGATTATCGGCGATATGGCCAAATCACACGGAGCTGTGTTTCTGGTGGATGCTGCTCAGAGTGCGGGCTCACTGGATATAAATGTGCCGGAAATGAATATCGATCTGCTGGCTTTTCCGGGGCATAAAGGGTTGTTAGGACCTCAAGGGACCGGTGGGCTGTATATATCGCCACACTTAGATCTGGAGCCTCTGATGCACGGCGGAACAGGCAGCCAGTCGGAAAATAGTGATCAGCCCATGGTGCGGCCTGACCGCTATGAAGCGGGCACTCAGAACGCTGTTGGTGTAGCCGGGCTGCTGGCGGGTGTGAAGGAAATACTGGCCATGGGAACGGAACGGATTCATATGCAGGAATGGGAGCTGACACAGAGGCTGATGGAAGGCTTGGCCTTCATTCCGGGGATTCGGATTCTCGGCCCTGGCCTGGGCATTCAGCGCAGCGGAATTGTCGCGTTTGTAGTGGAGGGACAAGAGTCAGCGCATATTGCCCATCGCCTGGACCGTGAATATAACATTGCAGTGCGTGCAGGCATGCATTGTACGCCGCTCGCTCATAAAGCCGCAGACACTTTGGAGAGTGGAGCGGTGAGGGCGAGTGTTGGTGTAAGCTCGACAGAAGAGGATGTTAACAGATTGCTGGATGCCATGGCCGAAATGTACGGTGCCTCACGAACAAGATAACAAGTGGACATGGCTTTGGCGTCCTTTTAAAGGACGGTACCGTTCGGCGGGAAATAGAAGGATAAGCTATCATGTGAAACCTATAAATTTTTATATTTAGACAAAGGATGGTCCATATATGTCGGAATTAAATGAAGTGATAAATGAACAGCTGTCGGTGTTCATTATGGGTTTTGCAGTGGTAATTATTCTGCTGGCAATTGTTCTGATCATTCAAGGTGCCAAGATTCGCAAGATGCGGAGCAGATATGAAGCGATGATGACCGGGAACGGCATTGAGGATCTGGAGAGCCTGCTGGTAAACCTGAAGAACCAGGGAGATATGCTGGAGGATGGTCAGCGTGAGCATAAGGAAATGATTGAAGCCGCACAAGCCAAAATGCGGGGGATGAAGTCAAAGGTTGCCATGAAACGCTACAATGCCTTTGGAGAGCGCGGCAATGATCTGAGCTTCTCGCTTGCCATTCTGGATGACAACCATAGCGGAATTGTGCTGAGCAGCCTGCACAACCGCGAGAACTCATATATATACTCCAAGCCGCTTGAAAAGGGAGAGTCGCAGTATCCTCTGTCTCCAGAGGAGAAGGAAGTTATTGCTCTCGCGCTGCAGCAGATCTAGCATGAAGGTTCCATTGCTTAAGTGCGGAGTATAGGCTGGAAGCAATGATATCGGATAATCTCATTACAAGGCTTAATCTCGTATTCTGCAGTACAAAATACTCCATGAAGCCGCCGACATTCACAATGCCCGTCAAATGGATATCGCCTACTGGCGGGAGCTGCTTGTTGACCCCTGCTCCCGGCCGGAGGGGGCCGTCTACGACCTGGATGCAGCCAACGCTTGTTGACTGGCCCAGACAGGCATCGATTCCGATGATGAACGGGTTAGGGTGCTTCTGATAAATGAGGGAGAGAGTCTCCTCCAGGTTAACAGCATGAACTGGCTCGTCCAGCGTTCCGTAGAGATGGAATAAGGGGCTATGGAAGCGGGCAAGCGCAGTGCCGACCAGCGGTCCAAGTGAATCGCCGGTAGAGCGGTCTGTGCCTACACAGACAATAACAATTGGTGTGTCTGTACGTGTGCGTGAAAAGTGGAAAAGAAGCCGGTGGGTAATCGCAGAATAGATATCGGGATCAGCATGTGATATTTTTAAACAGGATGGTTCTTGCAGGGATGAAGCTTTAGAAGAGAAATTCATATGATCTTCCTTTCTGTTCTGATGATCCTAGTATATGGATGAAAGTGGCTTTTTATACTATGGCGGCAATAGATAGGACGAATAGCCCAGAGGGAGGCGTGGAGTGTGGAGGATGAACTGCTGATAGCCTTTGATTCGACCCAGCAGGCGCTGCGCGCTGAGATGCTGCTGGAATATGCGGAGATTGAAATTGATATATTTCCTACACCCAAGGAGATTACAGCCGGTTGCGCCATGTCGATCCAATTCTACCGGAATGCATTGGAAGAGGTGCGGGTCATTGTGGCGGAGCAGAATGTAGAGATACGCGGGATCTTTGCCAAATCAAGTGATGGTATAGGATATGTGGAGGTTGTGGAGAAGGAGGAGCAGGATGAATAACTGGATGCTGGAAGTGACAACGCCGGGCCAGGCAGTCGACGAAGTGGTCCGCTTTAAGGATAGAATATGGGAATGGGTAACCAATGCAGATATGTGGGCAACCGTGCTGTTTTCCGGGGTACAGATTCTGCTGCTTTTTCTTGTGACCCGGGTGATTATTAAAGTAGTCTCGGGTGTTATCGACCGTTCCCTGGAGAGGGAGACGCGGGGGAGACGCTTAGCGAATAACCGCCGATTCTCAACAGTAGGCGGACTTATGAAAAATGTGGTTGCCTTCATTTGTAACTTTGTCATGATTATGATGATTCTGTCTGTATTCCAATTCGATCTGAAACCGCTGCTGGCCGGGGCCGGAGTTGTCGGGCTGGCGATAGGGTTCGGCGCACAAAGTTTGGTCAAAGATGTAATTACCGGTTTCTTCATCATCTTCGAGGATCAATTTGCAGTAGGGGATGTCATCCAGAGCGGAACCTACAAAGGTACGGTAGAAATGATTGGCCTGAGAACGACCCGGCTGCTGAGTGCCACTGGGGAAGTGCATATCATACCGAATGGCACAATTGTAAATGTTACGAATTATTCGCTGGCTAATGCCCTGGCGGTGGTGGATGTGCCTGTCAAAATAGAGCGGGGTTTAGAAGCAACACTTGCACTGATTGGAGAAGCGCTTAAGGGGATAGAGGAACGGAACCCAAGTGTAATTGACTACCCCAATGTGCTGGGCATTCAGTCGATGAGTACTTCCGAGTATGTGATCCGGGTGGCGGCTAATTGCATGCCTAACGCCAGAGATTCTGCAGAGCGGCAGATTCAGAGTGATATTAAGCAGGCCCTGGAGCAGCAGAGCGCTTTGGAAGCAGCCAAGGCAGAGCAGGAGGCGCGTGAGCAGGCAGACAGGGAGGCAAGGGAGGCTGAAGCGGCTCAAGAGGAGGGACTGTCTGGAAGCGCCCGTAGAGCCCGTGAGGAGCAGCAGGCAAGTCCGAGAAGACAGATAGCTGCTGCGCAAGAGGGAGAGGAAGGGGAAGAAGAATAATGGAACGCAAAGTATTCGGGCTGGGTGATATCGTACAGATGAAGAAGCCGCATCCCTGCGGAACGAACGAGATGGAGATTATCCGTATGGGGATGGATATCCGGATTAAATGTACCGGCTGTCAGCATAGCGTCCTGATCCCCCGCGCTAAATTCGAAAAAAACATGAAGAAGGTTCTTCATTCTGCTGAAAGCGGAGCCGAAAACAATTAAGCTTGCAGCAGGAGGCAAAGCGAAAAGCTTGCAATTGTAATGCTGGCATGATACAATAACTCTTGCTGCGGAGAGGTACCCAAGAGGCCCAAGGGGGCTGACTCGAAATCAGTTAGGCGTGTCACAGCGTGCGTGGGTTCGAATCCCACCCTCTCCGCCACTTCAGCATTATATACATTAACTACTATCCCTTCGTTCAGGTGACGAAGGTTTTTTTATTTCTGCATGAAGACATACAAAAAGAGAGACCTTTGCAGGTCTCTCTCCAGAGGCAGTACATCAATGATGTTTGGAAATCTCTGTTTGTAGCCGCTAAAGTGAAACAGGTTGTGCCAGGCTGCTTTTTTTAGGAGCGGCCTTTACTCTCCCCGGGTTACAATAGTTGCTGATTCAGAATCCCTGTGATTGTGTTCGTCTACGACGTTCAACGGAACCACACCTCTCTTTTGTACTGCCTGAGTATAGTATGGTGCAGCCTGACAGGTTTTATACATGTGATTGATTAATTAATGCACGCGTGCTTTCTCGACTTTTTTCCACTTGCGGTTCTGATTGGAGGTCTCAGGAAACGTGTCGCCCTTCTCCATTTCAATCCGCTTAGGATTCTGGATCTCGGTATGGAAGCTGCGCGCTTCGCCTACTTCTGTATAAACCCCCGGATTGGGGGCTTTATCGCCCTTTTCGTACTCTGTTTTCTCGCCCATAGTATGATAAGCCTCCTTCTGTAAAGTGGTGGAGCGGTTATATTGTGGCCTTGCAGAGACGTCTTCATGTACATAAATTAACCCCACAAAGTGGGGCTTAGCTTCGGGGAGTAGTCAGGTGCTTTGCGGGGACCCCGAAAGATGAAAACAGGTCCCATGATCTGGTGCGTATGAATAAAGCTTGCATTCATCAGTGGGATTTGGTATATTGATTTGGTGCGAGTCTATGTTTGTGCTCGTTCCTTGCTCCTGACGTGATCAGGGGCCTCAGACCATAAGGAGGTGAAAATTATGCGCAAATATGAAGTCATGTACATTATTCGTCCTGACATTGAACAAGAAGCCGTTCAAGCAGCAGTCGAAAAATTCCAAGGCATCATCTCCAACGGCGGAGAAATTACAAAGCACGATGTGCAAGGTAAACGCCGTCTTGCGTATGAGATCAAGAAATTCCGTGATGGCGTTTATGTTTTGGTTAACTTCAATGCAGAACCTGCAGTAGTTACCGAATTAGAACGTCTCATGAAGATTTCCGACGAAGTAATTCGTTATCTCATTACGAACGACGTTGCCTAAGATATTGACAAGCTTTGTAACGAATCGCGCTATAAGGAGGGGATTGAATTGTTGAACCGTATCATTCTGATCGGTCGGTTGACCCGTGACCCGGAACTTCGTTATACTCCCGCTGGTGTTGCCGTAACGCAGTTTACGCTTGCCGTAGACCGCAACTTTACGGGCCAGAACGGTGAACGCGAAGCGGACTTTATCCCGGTAGTAACCTGGAGACAGCTGGCTGAGACCTGTGCCAATTACTTGCGCAAAGGACGACTGGCAGCCGTAGAAGGACGCATCCAAGTACGGAATTACGAGAATAATGAAGGTAAACGTGTATACGTCACTGAAGTTATTGCTGATAATGTCCGATTCCTGGAATCCTCGCAGAACCGTGAAGGCGGAAATGCACCAAGTGGTGGAAGTACTCCCGAAGAGCCTGCCTTTGGTGGCGGCGGTAACGGCGGTAACAGTGCACGCGGAAATAACAATAATTTCTCGCGTAACAACAATACTCAAGATCCTTTTTCAGGCGATGGAAAACCGATCGATATATCGGACGATGATTTGCCATTTTAATAAGGAAGGACTGAACTGAACATGGCTTTTAAACCAAGAGAAGGCGCGGACAACGACAAAAGACCGGCACGTCGTGGTGGACGCAACAAGCGTAAAAAAGTGTGCTACTTCACTGTGAACAAGATTACTCACATTGACTATAAAGACACTGAGCTTCTTAAGAAGTTCATCAGCGAACGCGGAAAGATTTTGCCGCGTCGTGTAACTGGTACAAGTGCAAAATACCAACGCGCTCTGACCATTGCTGTAAAACGCTCGCGTCAAATCGCGCTGCTGCCTTACACAACGGAATAGGACGTTTCATGAAGCAGCCGGCTTAGCCGGCTGCTTTTTTGCATGCATACAAAAGAATTACCACGGGCAAAAACTGTATAATAGGGGCAGAATACTAGCTATATAGATTGAACTTGAAAATATACTAAAAAGGGAAAAGTGGCGGAGGAGAATTTTGGAACTATAGGAGCGCCAGCGTCCGCCTTTGTCTGCGGATTTCCACCGCGAACAGCGGGTTAAATTCAAGAAATCTGCAGACAACAGCGGCCGGAGGGCCAAACATTCTCTGGAGTCACGGCAATCCCATAATAGAAAAAATACAAGTTCAATCTATATAGGCTATTTAAATAAAACTTGGAGGAATGAACAATGATCAGTGCAAGTCCTTACATCATTATTGAGCACGTGCAGGAGTCTGTGGAGTACTACAAGAGCGTTTTTGGCGGAGAGATCAAGGTTCTGAATGAACATAATGGCAAGCTGCTGCATGCTGAGCTGCATTTGGGGCAGACACTGATTCATTTCTCCGATGATTACGGCAAAGGTGCCAAGACAGAGAATGTAAGTGTTATTCTGGGACTGGACAACGAAGATGAGATGCGGGCGATTTATGAGAAACTGAGCTCAGAGGGCGGGCAGGTCAAGGTGGAGCTGCAAAAAACCTTCTTCGGCGCACTTCATGGACAGGTTGCCGACGGTAAAAACGGAATTACATGGGTAATGAATTGCTTTACCGGCAATTGACAACCGGATTCCAGATGTAGTAAATTACAGGTATCCTATAACTAAAGGGGAAATTTTGATGTTGGTGAGCGTTCTTAACTAAGCAACTTCATATCATTCCGGCAGTAAGCCGCAGCATGTTCCGATCATTGCCAGGGGCATGTCTTGTTAGACTATGTCCAGGTGACATGTCTGATTAGCCGCGGGCTGTAAGAATGAATGATTTAGTTAAGAACACACGCGAAGCGTCATGATGGCCTCTTTACGGCTATTATTCTCTTTGTGATTAACCGTGCTCTTTGCAGCACGGTTTTTTCTGTTTTCAGAAGCGTTCATCCGGCGGGTGGGGCCTGTTTCTGAAGCCAAAGAGGAGAATAGCATTCAAAGGAGGGCGAAGACTGCCGCAGTGGCGGGTCTTCGCGGGGGGGGTTCTCCCCCCTTTTTGCGTTAGGGAGCAAGCCTGTAATACGGGCATCTATACAAGGAGGATTTAGAGTGAATCTACAAAGTATGAACACCTTGGAATACGAGATGATCAAACAGGAATTAATGCGCCATGCCGTATCCTATGAAGGAAGAAGATATGTGAGCGAGCTTGCGCCGATGACCTATCTGCCGGCCATACACCGCGCACTGGATGAAGCAGACGAAGCCAAAGAGCTGCTGGAGCGGGGGGCGAGTGTGCCCATTCCGTCATTAGAAGGCATTGAGTGGGTTCTGTCACTGCTTGGAACCGGTTATCTGTACAATGAGCAGGATTTCACCGCAGTATCCGTATTCCTGCACAGCTGTGGACAGCTTCGTAAGTATATGGCTTCCAAAGAGCAGAGTGCACCGCGTATTGCTGCTTACGGAGCTTCTCTGCAGGAGCTGAGTTCTGTCAGGGATGAGATTGAACGTTGTATCCGGCTGGGTGTTATTGACGATCAGGCCAGTAAAGGACTGGAGCGGGTACGCAAACGGCTGGCTGTGGCCAAGGATCGACTGCACCGAAAGCTGGAGAGTATTATGGCGCGCCATAAGTCCATCCTTCAGGAGAGTCTGATCAGCATGCGAGGTGGCCGGTATGTGATTCCGGTGAAACGGGAGTATCACAAGCAAATCAAGGGTTCCGTGCTGGATCAGTCGACCAGCGGGCAGACCGTCTTCGTGGAGCCAGACGAGGTGGCCTCCCTTCAGGGGGAGATTGAGCTATTGTCAGCTGATGAAGCCCGGGAGGAAGGAATCATCCTAAGTATGCTGACAGGGCTGCTAGAGCAGGAACAGGCTGCTCTGCGGCTGAATATTGAAGTAACCGGTACCTATGATTTCATCTTCGCCAAGGGAAAGTATGCCAGGGTTCTTAATGCCCGGACTGTCTCACTGAATGAACGCGGCTTCCTGCGGATGAATGGAGGCAGGCATCCTCTGCTCAAGGATATGGTGCCGGTCAGTCTGGAGTTTGGTCAGGGCTACAAATCTCTGATCGTAACCGGCCCCAATACAGGCGGCAAAACAGTAGTACTCAAAACGCTGGGCCTGCTGTCTTTGATGGCGCAATCCGGTCTGCTGGTGCCGGTTGCGCCGGGCAGTGATTTTACTGTGTTCAGCAATGTAATTAGCGTAATTGGCGATGGTCAGAGTCTGACGCAGTCGCTCAGTACCTTCTCTGCACAAATGAAGAGTATAGAAGGAATGCTTAGTGATGCCGGCAGAGGCGTACTGCTGCTGATTGATGAGCTGGCGGCAGGTACGGACCCCGGGGAAGGGTTCGCACTGTCGATTGCTATTCTGGAGGAGCTGAACCGCAAAGGCGCTAATATTGTGGTAACCACCCACTTCAACGAACTTAAGGTATTTGCTGCAGCTACACCGGGATTTCAGAATGCACGGATGGAGTTCGATAAAGAGACTCTCCAGCCGCTGTACCAGCTGACGATTGGCGAAGCGGGCGAGAGCTATGCCTTGCAGATAGCCGAGCAGCTCGGCATAAACAAACCGGTAATTGAGCGCGCCAAACAGCTTGTAGCCGAGCAGCAGGAGCATAGAGGCAGCCAGAAGCCGTGGAATAGCCCTTACAGACAGGAACAGAGTTCAAGAGCTGCTGATGCTGAGAAGAGGAATGCTGCGTCTCAGAGCGGCAATCCGGATCAAAACCGGGATGATGCAGCTGATGCGGGGCACAGCGTTCCGGCGGCGAAGCCCGATTTTGAAGTGGGAGATGCTGTTTACGTCACTACCCTGGGGCGCACTGGAATTGTATATATGAAGAAGGACAGCCGGGGGATGGTCGGAGTGATGATCCAGAAACAGAAAATAACCGTAAACCATAAGCGTTTGAAGCCATATCTGTCCAAAGAGGAGCTATACCCGGAGGATTATGATTTTGATATTATTTTCGAGAGCAAGGATACCCGCAAGAAGCGCAAACTGATGCAGAAGAGGCATGTTGAGGGCCTTAGCATCATACATCCCGATGAGGAAAAATAAGTGTGATTACTCCAGAAGTCTGCCCGTCAGGGCAGGCTTTTTTTACATTTCACGGGGGCTTCTGCAGACCGAATAGAAATTAAAGGCTTCACTTTAGAGCCAATATTGGTTATCCTCTATTATGTGGCGTATTCAAATGTCCATGAGCTGAACAATCAGAGTTATAGTAAAATTCAGAGTAGAAACCGCTTACATCAAAGCGTGATGGAACCCGGGAGGGAAGGAATATATGTCAAAACATATCATCGGCCGGCTAATGCTTCCGCTTATGCTTGCGGTGGCGTTGTCTGCATGCAGCGGGCCAAGCCCGGGCGCCCAGTCTTATATGACGCGCTTAAGCAAAACAGCCGATGAACCTATAGCAGGCGGGACAGTAACATATGGATATTCATCTGCGTTTCAAGGCAATTTCGAACCGGCCTTTATTGAAGGGGAAGACGATGCGAATGTGCTTGAATTCACTACGGAAGCCATGTTCAAAGTCAACGATGACCTGTCTACGGCTCCTAACATTGCCACTTGGCAGGAATCTGAGGATCATACGGTATTTACGTTCACCATCAAACCCGGTGTCCGCTGGCATAACGGCGATGAGCTGACCGTGGAGGACTGGAAGTTTGCCCTGGAGACCATCGCCAGCCCGGATTATCCGGGCTCCAGGTATTATAGCGTGGAAATGATTAAGGGAGCTGAAGCTTACCACCTGGGGGAGGCCAAGGAAATCACCGGACTCAAAGTGATGGACCCGTATACGCTGCGCATTACGATGAATTCAGCGCGGGCGAACATGATCGATAATCTGTGGGCCTATCCGATGAACAAGAGGTATTTCGAGGGCGTCGCAGTGAAGGATATGTTGGACAGTGATCAGGTGCGTAAGCAGCCTATTGGCACCGGTCCTTTCATGATTAAGGCTATTGTACCGGGTGAGAGTGTCGAGATGGTACGGTTCGATGATTATTATAAAGGGGAAGCTCTGCTGGACGGTGTAACCTACAAGGTCATTGACAGCAAGGACATGACGGCACTACTTGAAGCCGGAAGCATCGATATCGGGACCCTTCCGCGGGATGCTTACCAGGCTGCAGGCCAGTTGAACAATGTGGAGATCAAAGTGACACCGGGGCTGTCTTATGAATATATAGGGTTCAAGTTTGGACACTGGGATGATGAGAGCGGCCAGGTGGTGATGGATAATCCCAAATTCCAGGACAAGCGGCTCCGCAAAGCGATGTATTATGCGCTTGACCGGCAAGGTATTATTGATAAATATTCCTATGGCCTGGGAACACTGATCGAGACCCCTATTCCCAGCTCAAGCTGGGCTAAGATCGATGACCAGGAAATAGATACCTATGCCTATCTTCCGGAGAAGGCAGAGACCCTGCTGGATGAGGCAGGATATCTCGATACGGACGGAGACGGGCTCCGCGAGGATCCAAGCGGTAAGAAATTCACGATTCATTACGACGCTATGTCCGGCAGCAAAACAGCAGAGGCGCGTACTGCAGCGATTCTGCAGAACTGGCATGATGTCGGGCTGAATGTTCAGTTAAACGGCGGCAGCCTGAAGGAGCTGAACAGCTTTTATGAAGCGGTAGAGTCCGATGATCCGTCCGTAGAGCTGTTTAACGGTGTATGGGGGCTGGCGAGCGATCCCGATCCTTCGGGCTTATGGCGGGCAACCGATTCGTGGAATTATCCGCGGTGGACGTCCAAGCGCAGCGAGGAACTCATCCGTGACGGGGTAAGCCTGAAAGCCTACGACAAGGATTTCCGCAAAGAGGTTTATTATGAATGGCAGAAGCTGATTAATGACGAGGTTCCGATGATCTTTTTCTCCGAACGCTCTAATATTACCGCGGTTAATAAACGCCTCCAGGGTGTATCTACGAACGCGCTCAGCAATATACGTGATCCGCAGAACTGGTGGATCAAGGAAATCGATTAGATAAATAATGACGGTCCGATCTGTTGCCTAGGCAGGCAGTGCGGGCCGTCATTTTTAATTATTTTTTGGAAATTAGCATCAAAACGGACTTTCCTGCGTCATATACTTTAAGGAATACAGGCGACTATCGCGCTAATGCTGTCGTTATTTGTTGTTTCTTTTTAGGTGTGAAGTGATTACAATAGAAATATTGTTTATGTGTCAACGCAGTTTTCCAGGTTTATTCTACAATTAGAACGACCCGAATCCCGGAAAGGGGGAACCATATCCTTAAGCAGGGCAGTGCATAGCAGCAAGAAGAGCCCAGTCATGACTGTCTGAAAGTCCAGGCAGGCATTGTAAATAGAGCACGGCAATCATATGTACAATCCACCATAAAGAAGGAATTATAATTATGAAAAAAATAAAAAAACTGAAGAAAAGATACATTGCACTCATTGTAGCCCTGGTCATTGTAGCCGGAGGATTTTTGTTCCAGAAGCCGCTCGCGGTGCTGGCCTTTGACCTCTTTTTGTCGGATCAGGTGGAAACCAAGCTGGCGGAAGAATCCTACCAGCCCTTGGAGAATAACGGTACAACCACAGCGGTTAAACCTGCCCCGGTTGCATTCAAAAGCGACCCGTTCTCTTTAATGCTCCTGGGTACAGATCAGCGGGGCAATGAAGTGGCCCGGTCCGATACAATGATCTATGCCGTTATCCGTCCGGAGGATTATAAGATTCTGCTGATCTCTATCCCCCGTGACACCTACACGGAAATTATCGGGCATGACGACAATAAGAAGGACAAAATCACGCATGCTTATGCGTTTGGCGGCCAGCAAATGGCTAAAGATACCCTGGAAGCATTGCTTGGTCATGATATTCAATATTATGCCACAATTAATTTTCAGGGCCTGAAGGATGCAGTTGACGCTATTGGCGGTGTTCCGCTACCGATCAAGAAGGATATTGTCAACAAAGGTGCGGATCATGAGAAATTCACCATTAAGGCCAATAAGTCGAATTATAGTGGTGAAGAGGCGCTTAACTACACCCGTTACCGCGAGGATAGCGATTTCAACCGGACCAAACGCCAGCAGGTATTTATCGATGTGGTAGCGAATAAAATGTTATCAATCAGCCAAATCGGCAACATCCCGGAGCTGCTGGATATTATGGGTGATAATTTCAAAACAGACATACAGCCTTCCACGATCATCAGTCTGGCCAAGAAATTCATGGGCGGCAAGGACATGGATATCTCCAGCTTCACGGTGATGGGCGAAGGCGAACGTATCAATGGTTTGTATTACGATATTGTTGATGAAGAGGATCTGAGTGAAGCTAAGGCCATGATCGATAACTGGATGAATGCCAGCACACCGGTGGACCAGCTAATTGAACCAGGCAAAGCAGAGAATGCCCTGGAGCCTGCGGCTACAGCTACAGCCCAGTAAGGGCGGACGCGTACATTCTGTCCCCCATAAAAACAGCAGCCATTCGCAAGGTTAATGGCTGCTGTTTATTGTCTTCATGGTATAATGAAGTGGAACGAATTGCTGTCTCAGGCGTATAACTACGGTGGGCCTTGCAGCACGGAAGGTAGAGCATCATTCCTTCGGAACTCTTTGAGGAGGATCAAGAGATGAATATTGCGTTTTTTTTACTTCCGAAACAGGAGGTAGCTTGCGTTACACTGGATTCGACGCTGCGCCAGACCTTGGAACGGATGGAGTTTCACCGCTATACCGCAGTGCCGATTCTGAACCGGAACGGGGAATATGCCGGAACAGTCACAGAAGGTGATTTGCTCTGGTACATGAAGGAGTCGGGCGGCGCCGTTACTTTTGAGAATGCTTCCAAATATCTGCTTAAGGATGTACCGCTGCGGATGAATAATCTGCCGGTATCCATTGATGCGGATATGGAGGACTTGATTAACCTGGCCAAAGTACAGAACTTTGTACCTGTAGTTGACGACATGAAACGGTTCATTGGTATTGTGCGCCGGAGTCAGATCATCGAATATTGCGAAAAGGTTGTCTCGCGGCAATCCCAGGAATCGTTATAACCTCATCCATATGGCGACAAATGCTTAAGGAACCAAGGCCTGTATTTCCGGCGTAACGGAATGCGGGCCTTTTTTGAAAGGCAGGCTGTGGATACCTTCCGGTGTGCCTGTAAAGTCCATGAATTACCCCCGGATTTAAGGCTCCGCTATGCGGATGATCCGGGTGGCTGGCGTCCGTGTGGCTCGGAAATATTTATGCTATAATGGAGAATAATGCTTTTTGCCGGAGGTAGAGAGACGTGCCCAATGTGCCGAAGGACCTGGACGTGGCCAAACGCGCCAAGGTGATTGAGTGGTTAAAGACCGAAGTAATCGATCAAGTCTCACGGTTATTCAAAGCGTTGTGGGAAGGCAGTACCGCCCGTGTAGGCGACAGCCTGGCCAGCCTGATTATGAGCTCATATATATTGGGGCGCAGACTTGGTATCCCTTATCGTGAACTGGATGACTTGCTGATGGAGAAGCTGAGAAAGCACAGGCAGGAAGGCCATCAGCTGGAAGAATGGTACCAGGATATATCTGCACTAGAAGAACATATGCGTAAGAGGTGAATACTGTTGAAATTTCGCTGGACATCTGTGGCTTGGAGCATAGCTTATCTGCTGCTGCTGTTATCCCTGTCCACCCCATTGCTGCTTATCACGACGCTGTTTATGATTATCCCGGCCATTGTGCTCTTTACGACTCTTAGCACGAAGCAGTTCATTCTGCATATAGTGCCGGTCCTGCTGATTGTGGGCCTGATTACACCGTTTTACGTATTGATAGCAATTTATTTCCTGATACCGGCCCTTGTAATGGGACGCCGGTATAAGAAACGCGCATCAGCGATGTCTACGCTAATTGCCGGTATGGTCGCAGTATTAGGTGAATTCCTGCTGATTCTGTTAATCAGTACTACATTCCTGCAGTTTAACTTGTACGATTATGTATACGATGTTCTGCAGACTTATACGGACTGGCTGGCCACTATGGGGGCAAGCAATCCTCTGCTCTCCGAGATCACCATCTCATCGGATCAGATTGGCATGATGAGCTGGATGACCATCCAGGCTATTCCGATGACGCTCATCCTCAGTGCATTCATCATAGCTGTCATTACGCATTCCATTGTCCGTCCGATTCTGAACAGCATGGAATACGCGGTGCCAAGACTGAAGCCTGCACGGGAGTGGAGACTGTCCAGAGCCTTCATCTGGTATTATCTGCTTGGCGTAGTGCTCAGCCTGCTCTTCGGCGGTGCGGACAGCGGCTTTATGCTGATGGTCTCGGCCAATCTGCTGCCGCTGCTGCAAATCGCATTCAAGATTCAAACCATCGGTTTCCTCTTCTTCCTCATACATGAACGGAAGTGGAGCAAGATAGTAGCGCTGCTGCTGGCGATACCTGTTATCGTCCTGCCCGGATTCTGGATTATCGGTGTTGTCGATCTGGCGTTTCCGCTGCGGGAGCTTGTGAAGAAATCGAAACGATAGGGTGAGAGCTCATGCCAAAATTTCTGCAAAGACGCTGGCACGGGTATCATACCGTGTGGGCGTTCTTGCTGCTGCTGGTCCTGATTATAGTGGTCAGTATCTATAACTGGGTCCTCGGTGTTGCCAGCCTCTTTCTGGCCGGCACATTGTGTTTCACCATGCTGCAGGCCGAGCTGTCGTTCCGCCGCAACCTTGTAGATTATATTAACGGCCTCTCCTTCCGCATTAAACGGGTGGAAGGTGAGGCTGTAAGTATGCTTCCCTTAGGGATTATCCTGTACAGTGAAGACCGTACAGTGGAGTGGAATAACCGCAATGCCAGCCAAATCTTCTCCCGCAAGACTCTTGTGGGTGAAGATTTGCAGGAGCTGATGCCTGATGTCATTGCTTCTCTGAAGAATATACCGCAGAAGCGCGAACCCGCCAAAGACGGTGCACTTAAGGATCACCGCCAGGAGATCACGGTCGATGACCGTTATTATCAGGTGGTGGTGATTCCAAGTGAACGTCTGCTCTATCTCTACGATATCACTGAGCTGGTGGTCCTTCGTGAGCGGTATGAGGAAGAAAAGCTGGCGATCGGTATTGTAATGATGGACAATCTGGATGAAGCAGCCCAGGGAATGGACGATCAGCAGCGCACGTCGCTGATCGCGAAGGTAGCCAGCGAGATTACGGAGTGGAGCAAGCAGTTTGAAGTATATCTGCGCCGCCTGTCTTCAGAGCGGTATCTGATGCTGCTGAATCACCGCAGTCTCCAGGCGCTGGAGGAGAGCCGGTTCGTTGTACTCGATGAGGTCCGCGAGATGACGGCTGATCTCAAGGTGCCGATGACGCTCAGCATAGGCCTTGCCTATGGCTCGGAATCGGCCAGTGAGCTCGGAGCTCTTGCCCAGTCGAGTCTGGATATGGCACTGGGCCGAGGCGGAGACCAGGCGGCTGTGAAGGCGGGCCAGCGGCTCTCCTTCTACGGCGGCAAGAGCAATGCCGCAGAGAAACGGACGAGGGTACGGGCACGGGTGATCGCCCATGCCCTGCGCGATTTAATGCAGGAGAGCGACCGGGTGCTGATTATGGGACACAGGGTGCCTGATATCGACGCTGTAGGTGCGGCAATCGGCCTGCTCAAGGCTGCGCAGATGTACAACGTGGAAGCCAGTATTGTAATGGAGACGCCGAATCCGTCCATTACCCGCATGATGGAGCAGATCCGTAAGGATGAAGCGTTATACAAGACCTTCATCACGACAGAGCAGGCGCTGCAGGTTATGACGGAGCATACGCTGCTGATTGTTGTAGATACACATAAGGCTTCCATGACAATGGAGCCGCCCGCGGCTGGTGCAATACGCCAGCCGGATCGTAGTAGTAGATCATCACCGCCGGGGAGAAGAGTTCATCAATGATGCAGTGCTCGTGTATCTGGAGCCTTATGCATCTTCAACCTGTGAGCTGGTGACCGAGCTGCTGCAGTATATTCACGACAAGATCAAGCTCAGTCCGCTGGAGGCTACCATGCTGCTGGCGGGCATCACGGTGGATACGAAGCATTTCGCGCTGCATACCGGGTCGCGGACCTTCGAGGCAGCCGGATTCCTGAGGCGTGTCGGGGCAGATACGATTCTGATTCAGCGCATGCTGAAGGAGGATCTGCAGGAGTACATCTCCAAGGCGGAGATTATCAAGCATGCGCGGATGGTATATGATCATATCGCGCTGGTGGTTACTGCGCCGGGAATGAAAATTCCACAGCTGCTGATTGCCCAGACGGCGGATACGCTGCTGGGGATGACCAATGTGGTTGCCTCATTCGTGATCAGTGAGCGGCCTGACGGCCTGATCGGCATCAGTGCCCGGTCACTGGGGCGGATGAATGTGCAAGTGGTTATGGAGAAGCTGGGGGGCGGCGGACATTTGTCCAATGCGGCTGTACAGCTTGAAGGAACCAGCAAGGAAGCAGAAGCCAGACTGCTTGCAGTACTGGCCGAAATTGAAGCGAAAGAGGGGCTATTCGAATGAAGGTCATTTTCATCAAGGATGTTAAGGGTCAAGGCAAGAAGGGGCAGGTTAAAGAGGTATCGGAAGGTTATGCAGCCAACTTCCTGCTGCCGCGGGGACTGGTTCGTCCGGCTACCGACGGCAATGTGAAGACGCTGGAGAACCAGGCGGCAGCGGAACAGCGCCGTAAGGACCAGGAGAAAGAGGAAGCTGTTCAGCTCGGCAAGAAGATTGATGAGCTGACCTTGACTCTGAAGGCCAAAGCGGGCGAAGGCGGCCGTCTGTTCGGGGCAATCACCAGCAAACAGATCGGCGAAACGCTGGCGGCTACGCAGGGAATCGTGATCGACAAGCGCAAGATTGAGCTGAGCGATCCGATCCGCCATGTGGGCACGTTCCAGGTAACAGTGAAGCTGCACACTGAAGTAAAGGCTAACCTCACGGTGCAGGTAACGGAGGAGTAGAATGGGTGGAGATCTCTTTTTCGATCGGATTCCCCCGCAGAATCTAGAGGCAGAACAGGCCGTACTAGGTGCGGTTCTGCTGTCGGATGAAGCGCTTATTACCGCGATGGAGCGGGTGAATACCGAAGACTTCTACGACAAACCGCATCAGATGATATTTGAGGCGATGGTGCAGCTCGGAGAAGAGAGCCAGCCGATTGACCTGATTACATTGACATCCCGGCTCCAGGACAAGGGGGAGCTTGAGGATGTCGGCGGTGTCAGCTATTTGGCTAAGCTGGCGCATGCAGTACCGACTGCGGCCAACGTCGACTATTATGCACAGATTATAGAAGAGAAGGCGATGCTGCGGCGGCTGATCCGTACAGCAACGCAGATTGTCAGCGAAGGTTATACGGGCGGCGAAGATGTAGGCATCATGCTGAGTGATGCCGAGCGGCGGATCCTGGAGATCTCTAACCGCCGCAGCGGCAGCGGGTTCATTGCCATCCGTGATGTGCTGATGCAGGTATTCGACCGGGTGGAGCTGCTCCATCAGAACAAGGGCGGCACCTCGGGGATTCCCTCCGGTTTTGCCGATCTTGACCATATGACGAACGGTTTCCAGCGTAACGATTTAATCATTGTGGCAGCCCGTCCATCCGTAGGGAAGACGGCATTCGCCCTGAATATCGCCCAGAATGTTGCGGTCCGTGCCAAAGAGACCGTAGCGATCTTCAGTCTGGAAATGTCGGCGCCCCAGCTGGTACAGCGTATGATCTGCGCAGAAGCCAATCTGGATGCCAATATTATGCGTACGGGTGATTTCAAAAGCGATGATGACTGGTCCAAGCTGACCATGGGTATCCAGTCGTTGTCTGAGGCTGAAATTTATATCGATGATACACCCGGGGTTACCGTTACAGATATCCGCGCGAAATGCCGCCGGCTGAAGAAGGAAAAAGGCCTCGGCATGATCGTCATCGACTACCTGCAGCTGATCCAGGGCCGCGGCAAGGCCGGAGAGAACCGCCAGCAGGAAGTATCCGAAATCTCCCGTACCCTGAAGCAGATTGCCCGTGAGCTCGATGTTCCGGTTATTGCCCTGTCCCAGCTCAGCCGTGGTGTGGAGCAGCGTCAGGACAAACGGCCGATGATGAGTGACCTTCGTGAATCGGGTTCGATCGAGCAGGATGCCGATATCGTAGCGTTCCTGTACCGTGACGATTACTACAATCAGGATACCGAGAAGAAGAATATTATTGAAATCATCATCGCCAAACAGCGTAACGGTCCGGTAGGCACGGTAGAGCTGGTATTCCTCAAGAACTTTAACAAGTTCGTCAACTACGAGCGGGCACATGCGGAACCGTTCGCAGGTTAGGCGAATTTCGCACAATACACGAACGATCGCACATCTTCAACTGTGATCGTTCGTTTTTATTTGACTTTAAAAAGTGCCGCTGTTACACTGATTATTGTGCTTTGGCGGGCTAGCCCGCCCTGGTGTCCGGAGGGCTGCGTACATAAGAAGTCCGTACAGAGCCCATATTACAAGTGGAAACAGCTTCGCTGTCCTTATAAAGGGATGGCGGGTTTCAGCGTGGAAATAGAAGGATAATTTATAGCTTAATCATGATAATTTATAGCGTAAGCATATAAATTCTTCTATTTTGAAAAATAATGGTGCTTGCTAGCACCTACGGAGGAATGAACATGTCAACGGTAGTCGTCGTGGGAACACAATGGGGAGACGAAGGCAAAGGAAAGATCACGGATTTTCTGGCAGAGAGTGCAGATGTGGTCGCTCGGTATCAAGGGGGTAACAATGCCGGTCACACGATTCTGATTGACGGGAAGAAGTTCAAGCTCAGCTTGATTCCATCAGGTGTATTTTATAAAGAAAAAACTTGTGTTATCGGCAACGGAATGGTTATCAATCCAGAGGCCCTGATTCAAGAAATTAATTATATTCATGAGAATGGCTTTGATACGAAGAACCTGGTGATCAGCGACCGCGCCCATGTCATTATGCCTTATCATATGCTGCTGGATGCGCTTGAAGAAGACCGCAAGGGTCCGAACAAAATCGGAACAACACGCAAGGGGATTGGCCCGTGCTACATGGATAAAGCTGCCCGCAACGGTATCCGGATTGCCGATCTGATGGACGCCGAGGAATTCGAACTGAGACTTCGTCCGTTGATGGAAGAGAAGAATCAGGTTATCACTCAGGTATACGGTGCTCAGCCGCTGGATGTGGAAGAAATTCTGACCAAATATCTGGAGTATGCAGAAGTGCTGCGCGGTTACGTGACGGATACTTCGGTTGTGCTGAATGATGCTATTGATGCAGATTCCAGAGTATTGTTCGAGGGTGCACAGGGTGTAATGCTTGATATTGACCAGGGTACTTATCCGTTCGTCACTTCATCCAATCCTTCCGCAGGCGGTGTCTGCATCGGTTCGGGCGTAGGCCCGTCCAAGATCAAACAGGTTATTGGTGTGGCTAAAGCCTACACTACCCGTGTTGGCGACGGTCCGTTCCCTACAGAACTGAACGATGCCACCGGTGATTATATCCGTGAAACAGGCCACGAGTACGGTACTGTAACCGGCCGCGCACGCCGTGTGGGCTGGTTCGACAGTGTAGTTGTGCGTCATGCCCGCCGCGTCAGCGGAATCACAGGTCTGTCCCTGAACTCGCTGGACGTGCTGAGCGGCCTCGAAACCGTCAAGATCTGCACAGGCTACAAGTTCCGCGGAGAGATCATTACACATTACCCGGCCAGCCTCAAGATGCTCGCGGAATGCGAAGCTGTCTATGAAGAGCTTCCAGGCTGGAGCGAAGATATTACAAGTGCGAAGACCCTGGACGATCTGCCGGCTAACACTCGCAAATATGTAGAACGCGTATCAGAGCTGACAGGTATTCCAATCTCTATCTTCTCCGTAGGCCGTAACCGGGAACAGACGAATCAGGTACTGCCAATCTATATCTAGATTGAAGCAGAATGAATATGAATTACAGGAGCAGGGGCCTCGGAGGAGGCTCCTGTTTTTGTGTTTTAGCAGCTGTTAGGCTGCTTTTCTAGGGATAACAGAGGTTTCCCGGGCCGGGTTCTAGTCAATACTGGGAGAATAGGATCACCAAGGACTGATTCTCCGGAGTTGAATAGAGCAGGGCATAAGGGAGCGATGACGATGAAACTAATGAAACGGACGCTTGGCATATGTCTGATTGTTGTACTGGCCAGCGGGTTGTCCATGCTGACGACTGCGTATGTGGTCAATACGTATATCCAGTCGGTGCTGGCAGGCTTTGATATTAAGGTAGACGGGCCTGAGCCGGGTATGCTTGGCTTCGTGAAGAGTCTGACGGGGATGGGAGGCAGCAGCGGTTCCTCGTCTACGGATACTAAGGATACTAAGGATACAATTAAAGAGGCAGACTCAAGCAAGGTGGACGGAGAAAAAGGAACTGGCGGAGATTCCCCCGCGAGTGACACCGGGGATACGGTGGACGAAACGGTGCCTGAGGATGCGCTGCCTGTAATGGGACAAGCGGCAGCCGGAGAAGAACAGAGTGACCGTGCACTGGATCAGGAGCTGGTGATGACGCCAGGCGCACTAAACGACTTGAAGGAGAATCTTCCCGCTGATGAGAAATCCAATATCTTCAATATTCTGATGAATAAGCTCCCGCAGGAGGAAATGCTAAAGATTTCCTCTGCTATGGAAGGCGGGTTGACAGAGAGTGAGGTAAAGGAATTGCAGGAGATCATTGCGAGGTATGTGGATGAGGATGAATATGAGTCCTTAATGAAAATGCTTACACCTGATTCTGCACCCTCCACGCAAAATTAAAAATGTCACTTTTTGGACACGGTATATCTGTTTAAAACGCATATTTTTGGATTAAACCCGCGATTTTCGCGGGTTTTGCTGTGTGAAGAAAGTTGAAATTTTTCTTCAGGCTATGGTACAGTAAAAAAGGACTATGAGGGGTTAATATTTTGTAACCTTTTCCGGGCCCAAAAAAGCAGCAATATTCATACTCATGCAAACAGATAAATAGATTACGTACAACATATAAAAGGGGCTCTAAAAATAAGTTTATCCGCTAAGGCGGACCGTATGGGCGGACTGAAAGGGAGAGTTTCATGAAAGGTTTTAAGTTTATGCGCCGGATGGGGAAACTGCGGAACAGTGAAGAAACATCCGCAGGGTACGGTGCAGCAGGTCAACAGGGCAATAGCACTGCCAGCGAAACCCGGATCTTTCATCCGGAAACCAAACCACGCAGACTCCGGCGTTCATGGATTGTTGCTACTGCCGGTCTGGTTCTTCTGACTACCTTCCTAGTCGGAGCGGAGAAGAAACATGTTGCGGCGAATACAGTAACCTACTACAAGGTGCTGGTGAAAGGCGAAGAGATCGGAACTTTAAGTCAGGATTCGGACCTTAACAAGCTGTTTGAAGCGAAGAGACGGGAATATCAGCTTAAGTATCCGGATTCCGTCATGGTGCTGCAAACCAGCGGCATCACGACAGAGGCCGCCAAGGCGTACAAACCTGAGATCGACAGCGAAGCTACACTGGACAAGCTGGACGGCATGCTCAAAGCCTATGCGGTAGGCGTGGAATTGACGGTTGATGGCAAACCGCTCGGGATCGTGAAGGATCAGGAGACGGCAGCCGCGGTACTCGAGGCCGTGAAGGCGCATTACACTCCGCAGGCTGCAGCCACTGGCGCGAAGCTGATGAAGACGGCGGCCAAGACGACAGCAGCAGCTTCAGCTAAGGCAGACCAAGTGGAATCGGCGGCCATCCGCGAGGAAGTCAGCATTGTTCCGGTCAAGGCAGACCCCAACAAGGTGCTTAGTGTAGAGGAAGCCGTGAGGGTGCTGACCGAAGGCAAGGAAGAGCCGCTGGTCTACTCGGTTCAGGAAGGAGACACAGTCTCTGCGATCGCTTCCAGATTCCAGATTACCCAGGCCGATATCTTCCGCAACAATCCCGCAGTCAAGGAGCTTACCCTGCAGATCGGGGATCAGTTGCAACTGACGGTTCCCCAGCCTGATCTTACGGTCGTGACTGTGGAGCAGGTAACCGAACAAGTGGTTACAGAGCCCGAAGTTATTGTACGCAAAAGCGATCAGCTGGCGGCAGGCAAGAGAAAGGTGGTTCGTGCCGGCCAGACGGGACTTAAGACGATGCAATACAGGCTGACCAAAGAAAATGGACTGGTTGTCAAAGAAGAGTGGCTGGGACAGTCGGTTGTAAAGGCTTCGCTGCCTGAAGTAGTCTATTCCGGCACCAAGGTTGTCGGTGAAGGAACAGGGATGTTCGCCTGGCCGGTTGCCGGAGCTACGATATCCAGCAGTTACGGCGAGCGTTGGGGACGTGCACATAAGGGAGTCGATCTTGTATCCGGCAACCGTACGATCAAAGCGGCTGATGCCGGTACGGTAAGCTTTGCCGGTGTACAGAGCGGATACGGTAATGTGGTTATCGTCAATCACAACAACGGATACGTTACTTACTACGGGCACTTAAGCAGGATTTCCGTCTCCGTCGGCCAGAAGATTGGTCAGGGCAGCCAAATAGGCATTATGGGCAACACCGGCCGCTCGACCGGAACACATCTGCACTTCGAAATCCGCAAGAATGGAACAGCGGTCAACCCTATGAAATATCTGAATTAATATATATTTTTTAAGCTCCGCTTATAGATTGGCCAGCCGTCCGGATAATTTCGGGCGGTTTTTATTTAGTTAGATGTGACGCCCGGACAGGTATGTTAAAATAAAGGAATCAAGGACCTGAGTATCGTTAGAAAGGTGAAGCTGAGCATATGCAAATGGGCACGATTCTGGTAGTGGATGATGAACAACCTATTGCTGATATATTGAAATTCAATCTGGAAAAAGAGGGCTATGAGGTGATCTGTGCGTTTGACGGCAACAGTGCGGTTGAGCTGGCCCTGTCCAGACGCCCCGACCTGATGCTGCTAGACCTGATGCTGCCCGGCAAGGACGGGATGGACGTGTGCCGTGAGGTGCGCTCTGCACATCTGGATATTCCGATCATCATGCTGACCGCCAAGGACGGAGAAATTGATAAAGTGCTGGGCCTGGAGCTGGGCGCCGATGACTATGTAACTAAGCCGTTCAGTACGCGTGAGCTGCTGGCCAGAGTCAAAGCCCAGATGCGCCGCCAGCATAAGCCGGCCTTATCCGAAACGCCGAACGAAAGCGTGGAGAGCAAGCAGGGGGTATATCATTTCGGCTTATTCATCGATACGGATATGTATTTGGTCTACAAAGACGGCGAGCCGCTGGATCTGACGCACCGAGAATACGAGCTGCTGTATTATATGATTCGCCATGCCGGCAAAGTAATGACCCGGGAGCATCTGCTGCAGGCCGTTTGGGGCTTCGAATATTTCGGTGATGTGCGGACTGTGGATGTAACGATCCGCCGGCTCAGAGAAAAAATTGAGGAGAATCCCAGCAAGCCGGAATATATATTCACACGGCGCGGACTCGGTTATTTGATGCATAGCCCCAAAAGCGGAGGGCTGTGATGAAAGCACTGTCCTTTTTCCGGACGATTCAGGCCAGGCTTATCGTAATTTATGTGCTGCTGATTCTGATTGCGATGCAGCTGATCGGCGTATACTTTGTCAGCTCCATGAAGAATTCTCTGACCGATAATTTCACCAAGGACCTGAAGGCGCGTGCAGAGATGCTCTCGATCCTTACCGCCGACAAGTTCGGGAGTGAGACGGGCACGGCAGATGAAGAATCTGCTGTGGAAAGCCTGCGGGGCATGGTGAACAATCTGTATATTAACGGCGCAGAAATCCAGGTGCTGGATGCGAGCGGCAAGATTATTACCACCTCTGTTCCTTCACAGAATGATTATGTGGGCCGGCGCAATACGCAGACGGTTGTCAGCCGTGCGTTGCAGGGTATCAGTGACAACGAGGAATATATCATCGCGGATGACAACGTGCGCAAGAAGGTTGTGGCCAAGCCGGTGATTTCCGGTGATAAGGTCGTAGGGGCGATCTATATCGCCGCAGATATGAAGGATCTATATGCCACCATGAGCCGGATTAACAGCGTATTCCTCTCGGGGCTGCTGCTGGCGCTCGCGCTGACAGCGGTGCTGGGGGTTATACTCGCGCATACGATTACCCATCCGATAAAAGAAATGACCAAGCATGCCACTGCGGTGGCAGAAGGCCGCTTCAACCGGAAGGTTCCTGTATTCGGCAACGATGAGATTGGCCAGCTGAGCCAGGCATTCAACTATATGACGGACAGACTGCGCGAAGCGCTGTCGCAGAATGAAGAGGAGAAGGAGAAGCTGTCCTCCATCCTCGCGAATATGAGTGATGGCGTGGTAGCGACAGATGAGAGCGGCGCAGTCATTCTGATGAACACCCGCGCCGCCCTGATGCTTGGAGCGGAAGGGCCGCTTCCGGAGGGAGCGCCGCTCGATGAGCTGCTCGGCCTTGACCATGAGCAGTCCGGATCGCTGGCCCAGGGCAATGCGCATTCGTCAATGCTGCATCTGTCTCCGATGGGCGGAGAGGACCCGAATATCGTGCGGGTCACCTTCACCCCGATCCACCGGCGCGAAGGCGGCCGGATTGCCGGGACGATTGCGGTGCTGCAGGATGTCACCGAGCAAGAGAATCTCGAGGAGTCCCGCCGTGAGTTCGTGGCGAATGTATCGCATGAGCTGCGGACGCCGCTCACGACCATTAAGAGCTATGCGGAGGCGCTGGATGACGGTGCGCTGGATGATCCGCAGCTTGCCGTGCGGTTTGTCGGGGTTATCCGCAACGAAACGGAGCGGATGATCCGTCTGGTCACCGATCTGCTGCATCTGTCACGCCTGGATTCGAAGGAGTCCAGTCTGCGTATTCAGCAGACGGACATCGCCGAGATGCTGGAGGATGTGGCGGACCGCTTCTCCTTCCAGATCCGCCAGAAGCGGATTCATATCAGCACGAGAGTGCATAAGGAGGTAGCCGCTGCCTGGCTGGACCGGGATCAGATTGATCAGGTGCTGGGCAACCTGGTCTCCAATGCCTTGAAATATACGCCTGAAGGCGGGACGATCCGGCTTGAAGCCAGTAAGACTGAGGACGGAATGCTGGCCGTTTCTGTACGCGATTCCGGGATCGGGATTCCGAAGAAAGATATTGAACGCATCTTCGAACGCTTTTACCGGGTCGATAAAGCCCGCTCCCGGAACATGGGCGGAACGGGTCTCGGGCTGTCCATTGCCCGGGAAATTGTCAAGGCGCACGGCGGCTCCATTTCCCTGCAGTCTGAGCTGAATGAAGGCTCTCTGGTAACGTTCACGCTGCCTTTGATGAAGCATAGGGGGAGTGAGGCGTGAAGGAGAAAATCAAGTCATGGATGCTGTTCCTGCTTATACTCGGAAGCCTTGTGGAGAGCTATTACTTAATTTACAGGCTGCCGGGCAGTGATTCGGCGGTATTGTCGGAGAGCCAGTATGTGAAGACCGATATTATGGGACCTAAAGAGAAGGTAGAGAACCTGCTCTACCCGGACAAAATGATCATTCATATGGGAGAGGACAAGCACACGCTTTTCTATCCGAGCTCAACCTTCTATAATCTGATTCTGAACCGGCTGAAGGGGCGCAGCTTCGAGAGCTTCCAGCGCCGCTCCGTGCAGGATTTCGACTGGAATAAGATCCGCAGCGAGAATCCGGGCATTGAGCTGTCCTTCGGGGCAGGCATTCCGGTAACGCTGCTGCAGCGGGTGATGCAGATCTCGCCGGATTCGCTGTTTGAAGGAGAGAGCATCGACCGGATCTGGATTTACAATATCAAGAATGATTCCAAAGCGCATGCCATCTTCTTCAGCACACGCGGTGATATTGTGTATGAGGCGGCCAAAGCCGACCTGACGGTTCAGGACGTGCAGCAGCATGTGGACTTCGGCAAGAATCTGACGCCTTATACCGCTGTGAACGGCGAGTATTATGTCCCGGAAGCAGCAATTCCGCTGGTTGAGGTAGTGATGCCTGCGGGTATGTATACCATTGAGCAAATGCAGAGCACTCTGTTCTTCGATGCAGGCAGCACAAGATATATTCCTGAGAAGGACGGCTCCAAAATCTACACCGACAGCAAACGCAGCCTGCAGGTGGACCAGGAGCAGAACTGGATGAGCTATAGTGATCCTGCAGCACTTCCGGACGGGGACAGCACACCGGCGAAGGATGCGCTGGAGGCGGTGGAATTCGTCAATAACCATGGCGGCTGGAACGGAACCTATAGGCTGGCTGCGACTGAAGAAGGCCGGCAGGACCGCAAGGTGTCCTTTCAGCAATATTACGGTGCCTATCCATCTGGTTCCTATCCGATTATGAGTAATCCTCAGCTCCAGTACGGTGTGATCCATCTGGAGCTGCAGCAGGGGACTGTATCCTCTTATGAGCGCTCCCTGATGTATATGGATGAAGAGAAGTCCGAGAAAACCATTGTTGAGTTGTCCGGGGGTGAAGTGCTGAAGCAGCGGCTGACCCAGATCGGCAGCTCCTTGCGGGTTACCGATCTGACGCCCGCCTATATGCCTACGCTGACTGAGGAGAAGCTGCAGCTTCGTCCGGTCTGGCGCGTGACGCTCAGCGACGGCAGTGTACTGACGTTGAATTAGATTAGAGGAAAGCAAAGCTGATTTAACAAAAGGCGTGGAGGATCGAAGGGGGATTTTGGAACTGTAGGAGCGGTAGCGACCGCCTTTGTCTGCGGATTTCCACCGCGAAAAGCGGTTGAATTAAAGAAATCTGTAGACGGGCAGCGGCCGGAAGTCCAAATATTCACCGTAGTGACGTCTTAGCCTTACGTTGTTATCTGAGGAGGAAACGGTATGGACTGGGGAAGAGCCAAAAGTGTATTAATCTACGCCTTTCTGGTGCTGAATCTGCTGCTATGCTATCAGCTATGGATAGACGTGCGCGATCAGGTCAGCGCGGGGCTTGATTTCACTTCCCTGTCCGCAGAAACGCAGGCGGTGATGGAGGAGAAGGGCATCCGGCTGCTGTGTCCGATTCCGGCTGCCACTCCGCAGCTGCCGGATATCACGTACCGCTACTCCGGAGAAGAGCAGAATGAAGTGCCGGTGAAGCTTAATGAGCCGATCGACAGCAAGCTGATGTATTCCTCATTCTCCGAGCTGAGCAGTCTGCTGGAGAGCCAGATTACAGATATCGCGAATTACCGCTTTGATTCACAGGAGAGCGAGGTGGGCAAGTTCGTGCTTCATCCGCTGGTGGACAATAAGTGGTCGCTGTTCAGGGTAAGGCTGGAGCTGATCAACAGCGATCAGAAGATTGTGGCGTACCGCTGGCCGCAGATTGAGATCGGTGCAAGCCGGAGTGATAATCTGCAAAAGGTGCTTCCGGCCTCACAGGCGCTCAGCAGCCTGATCGAGAAGTATTTTCCGGCCGATTCTGCGGTGAAGGAGATTGAGCTTGGCTATTACGGCGAATTGTTCAATTCCGAGAGTCAGGTGGCTTCGCCGATGTGGCGGTTTATGCTGGAGAACGGCAGTGCCTATTACGTGGATGCGATAAGTGCGGACATTATCAGTCCCAAGACAACAGAGTAGAAGGAGCAGGAGAGATATGGGGATTTCATTTACAGTACTGTCCAGCGGTTCTACCGGGAATGTGACGGTGGTGCGTAACGGCGAGACCACGCTTATGATCGATGCGGGCCTTAGCGCCAAACGGATAGATGAGCTGCTGGCGATGCGTGAGCTGACAGGAGCAGAGTTAGACGGGATTCTTGTGACCCATGAGCATTCCGATCATATTAAAGGGCTTGGGGCGATGGCGCGCAAATATGATCTTCCGATCTATGCGAATACCAATACCTGGGGAGCGATAGAGAAGGGGATCGGCAAGATTCCCGAGCATAACCGGGTCATTATGGAAACCGGGCAGCACCGGGATTTCGGCAGTATGCGGGTAGAGTCGTTCGCGATTTCCCATGATGCGGCGGAACCGGTAGCCTACAATTTCTATGACGGAAAAGAGAAGCTATGCGTAGCCACAGACCTCGGGTATGTCAGCGACAAGGTAAGGACGGCAATATCGGATGCCGATGTGCTCGTGCTGGAATCGAATCATGATATTGAGATGCTGCGGATGGGACGTTACCCGTGGAATACGAAGCGGCGGATTCTTGGCGATCTGGGGCATCTGTCCAATGAGGCAGCGGGAGCAGCGCTCAGCGAGATTCTGACGGGGCGGACCAAACGTACCTATCTGGCTCATTTGAGCAGGGACCACAACATGATGGATCTGGCAAAAATGTCCGTACGCGGGGCAATGGAGGACCGGGGCTGCTTCTTCAAAGACAACGAGTTCAGGCTCTGTGACACCTATTATGACCGGCCTACGCCATGGGATAAGGTGAGCCAGTCATAAGGCGGTCCACTTCAGTGATTTTGTGCTCCAGCTCCTGGCGGGAGAACAGCCCTTTGTCAATCAGCAGCTCGATCATCGCACTTTGGACAAGAATCAGGTGGTAGTGTTCATCCTTAAGATCACCCAGCTTGCCGATAAACTGTACCAGATCCATACTTGTTGAGAATGACTCCATAGTCCGGCCCTCCTTTTGAAATGGATTGTAGCGGGAATGTAAAAAATTCGCATCTTTTTAACACAGAAAAAATGTGGGCGGTGCTGCTGCCTGTGATACAATCATATAGAACGTTCCTTTAAGTTATGAGCTGTTGCCGCTTCTAATTCTAGTGTAGTCTTTTAGGTTGCAAAATATTCCGGATACAAGCTTATATACTTTTTAGTAGGTTGCAAGAATAGGAGAGCCCCCATTGCGCTTAGAACCCACAGGAATGTGGTGAATGAATCAAGTGAAACCTTTTAGCACTTTGTGAAGTCTAAGAGATATAGCGGTTAAGCTCGGGCGTGGTTGCTTGGCGTTCAGGTCTTGAATGCGGTGGCAATAGAGGGGAGAGGATTTAACGTGGGATTGTTTGATGATGATTTCTATTCAACCAAGGTGTCGCGGCGCAGAGCCGGCAAACAGGGTACCTCCAAAGGATACGCCGAAGGGAAATGGTCTGTCCGCAGGTCACGGCGTTCGCTGGCAACATGGCAGGTATCGCTGATCAGCTCCGTATGCAGTGCGGTTGTGGCTGTATTGCTGTTCAGTCTGGTTACGGGACAGCTCACCGAGGAGAAAGCACAGGCCCCGGCAGTCATTGACAAGGTGGCTGTGAGCAGTGCGGATCCGTTTGACCGGATTATTCAGGCTGCTGCGCTTGTCCGCCCGGCGGCAGTAAGCATCATTAACCATAAGGAAGACAACAAGGAACTTAATATTCTCGATGAGTCTGCATTAGGATCGGGAGTTATCTATAAAAAAGATGAAGATAAGGCATATATCATTACCAATAATCATGTGATTGAAGGCTCCAGCAAGCTGGAGGTGGTTACCGTGGATGGTGTGACCCGCAAGGCAGAGCTGGTCGGTGCCGACAAGGTGAGTGATATCGCAGTGCTCTCTATTGATTCCAAAGGTATCAACACGGTTGCGCAGATCGGGGATTCCTCCAAACTGCGTCTGGGTGAGACGGTCATTGCGATCGGCAACCCGCTGGGCCTCGGCGATACGCTGACCTCTGGCATTGTGAGCAATACAGAGCGGACGATCCCGGTATCTCTGAACCAGGATGGGGTATACGACTGGGAGCAGGAGGTTATCCAGACCGATGCTGCCATTAATGAAGGCAACAGCGGGGGTGCACTGGTTGACCTGGACGGCAAAGTGATCGGCATCAACACGATGAAGATTTCGGATACGGGTGTGGAGGGGCTGGGATTCGCGATTCCTGCTAACCATGTAATGGAGACAGCGGATGAGCTTGCGGCTAACGGGAAAATTGCCCGTTCCTACCTGGGCGTGTACTCTGTGGATTTGAATAATCCGTATGTACCGCTTGCTGAAGACCAGCGCAAAGAGCTTAACCTTCCAACTACGGTAACCGACGGGGTTGTAGTATTGGATGCAGTGGGTCCGGCAAAGGATGCAGGCCTGCAATTCAATGATGTAATTACCAAGTTCGATGATAAGTCAATTACATCCACCTTGTCCCTGCGCAAGTATCTGTACGACCATACCAAGATCGGCGATGATCTGCAAATTACATTTTACCGCAATGGTGAAGTGAAGCAGGTGACGGTACAGCTTCTTGAGAAACCCGAGGAATAAAACCGGAAGCGGCCGTATATAATAATAAGGCAGTCAGGATAACGGAAACGGTTCATGCCGTCCTTTTATGCAAAATTTAAGAGGACGGAGCCCGTTTCAAGTCCAAATTAATGGGGTAAACAATGATATCGGCTATAAATATTACTATTTAGACCAACTGGTAACCCTTACATTGGGAAGAAGACCTTATAAGGGAAAAAACGGAGAAATTCGGATAGGACAGCTTGCCTTTGTTAATAAGGTGTGGTAACATGAAATTATTCATACAATTGATACCTAATTCTCGCATTGAAAAGGGCTGTCAAATGAATCACAACCTTTCTCAATGTGTGAATTTTTTCTTTGTCTGAAGATAAAAAGAACATATTAATTTAAATTTGTGGAGGTAACACACATGCAAACAGGTACAGTTAAATGGTTCAACGCAGAAAAAGGATTCGGTTTCATCGAAGTTGAAGGCGGAAGCGACGTATTCGTTCACTTCAGCGCAATCACTGGCGACGGCTTCAAAACTTTGGACGAAGGCCAACGCGTTGAATTCAACGTTGTTCAAGGCAACCGCGGACCACAAGCCGAAAACGTTGTAAAACTGTAATTAATAGAAGGTACCGTCCCCGCTTGTGAAAGTTGGGACGGTCTTTTTTTATCGTTACTCAGCTTGTAACATAAAGGAAGGGAGGAACGGCAATGAACTACCGGAAGAAGCCTTTGGAGGAAGTACCGGAAGAAAATACCGCAATATGGGCCTGTACCAACGATGGATGTAACGGATGGATGAGGGATAATTTCGCATTTGAGCATGCGCCTTCTTGCCGTCTCTGTCATTCCCCGATGGTTCGTAGCATGAAGATGCTGCCGCAATTGCTTAATTCGAATGGCGATCTCAAATCGCTTAAGAAAGGTATTTCCATTACCTAAACCAATGCCTTTATGAACCAAGACAACTATAAATGATGGACAAATCCAAGACGGTGAAACCGTCTTATTTTTTTTGCTTTCTAACCGTAATATTGTGATATTTGTCACAAATTTATTGAATTTCATGCTCGAACAGGGTGTATAATGTGATAATTATCACACTTTAGGCCCTGAAAATTTGACAGAATAGACATATCGAATGGGGAGAAGGAAGGGGAGAAATATGGATACAGTAATACTGTCGCGTATACAATTTGCGTCGACGACGATTTTTCATTATTTCTTTGTGCCGGTATCGATCGGACTAGCGCTCTTAATTGCTATTATGGAGACCATGTACGTTAGAAAAGGCAATGAAGAGTACAAAAGAATGGCGCAGTTCTGGGGGAAGCTGTTCCTCATTAACTTCGCAGTAGGCGTAGTGACAGGGATATTGCAGGAGTTCCAGTTCGGAATGAACTGGTCTGACTATTCGCGCTTCGTCGGTGATGTTTTTGGAGCCCCGCTTGCTATTGAAGCCTTATTGGCCTTCTTCCTGGAGTCCACGTTCATCGGAATCTGGATCTTCGGCTGGGATAAGGTATCCAAGCGTATTCATCTATTATCGATTTGGCTGGTAGCCTTCGGAACGATGCTGTCTGCATTCTGGATTCTGGCCGCCAACTCGTTCATGCAGCATCCGGTAGGTTTCCAGATCAACAACGGACGGGCTGAAATGAATGATATCTTCGCACTGATTACAAACGGTCAGCTGCTGGTGGAGTTCCCGCATACAGTGCTTGCCGCATACGCTACAGGAGCCTTCCTGGTAACGGGGATCAGTGCTTATAAATTGCTCAAGAAGCAGGATGTTGCCTTTTTCCGTAAATCGTTCGAGATCGCGGCAATTGTCGGTATCATCTCTTCATTTGGCGTAGCTGTAGCCGGACATGCCCAAGCACAGTATCTGGTTGAAACACAGCCGATGAAGATGGCCGCATCCGAAGGGCTATGGGGCGAGAGCGGTGACCCGGCACCTTGGACGATTTTTGCTAATATCGATACAGAGAATCAGACCAGCAGCGGAGAGGTGCAGATTCCGTATCTGCTCAGCTTCCTGTCTTACAGTAAATTCTCCGGTGAAGTTAAGGGTATGCTGGAGCTCCAGAAGGAGTACGAATTAGCGTATGGACCTGGAGATTATATCCCGCCTGTCAAAACAACCTTCTGGAGCTTCCGGATCATGGTTGCGGCAGGCTCGCTAATGATTGCGCTTGGCGTGTATGCCATCTACCTCATGTGGCGCAAGAAGATGGACAAACCGAATACCTGGTTCATGCGGTTCATGTTCTGGGGACTACTGCTTCCGCCGATTGCCAACACGTCAGGCTGGATTATGACGGAGATCGGGCGGCAGCCATGGACAGTATTCGGACTTATGACTACGGAAGACAGTGTATCACCTAATATTACAAGCGGACAGGTGCTGTTCTCGGTGATTTCGTTTACCGCAATCTATGCCATATTGGGTGCGGTAATGATCGGCCTGTTCATCAAGGTTATCAAAAAAGGCCCTTATGCTATGGATAACGAACACGGTGAATCCCACGATCCGTATAACAAGGAGGATTAACCCATGTCACTTAATGAATTATGGTTTCTGCTGATTGCGGTGCTGTTTGTCGGGTTCTTCTTCCTTGAAGGCTTTGACTTCGGTGTAGGGATGGAGACGCAGATTCTGGCCAAGAATGATACAGAGCGCCGGGTACTGATTAATTCCATCGGGCCGTTCTGGGATGCGAATGAGGTATGGCTGATTACGGGAGCAGGCGCGATGTTTGCCGCCTTCCCGCATTGGTATGCGACGCTGTTCAGCGGATTCTACATCCCATTCGTGTTCGCTCTGCTGGCACTGATTGCCCGCGGTGTTGCCTTTGAATTCAGAGGTAAACGCGATTCGAAGACGTGGCAGAAAACCTGGGATGTCTGCATCTTCTTCGGCAGCTTCCTGCCGCCGTTCCTGCTGGCTGTGGTGTTTGCCAGCTTCATCAAAGGCTTGCCGATTGACGGGGATATGCAGATGTATGCCGGTTTCTTCGATATCGTAAATGCCTATACAGTTGTAGCGGGAATTACAGTAGTTCTGCTGTGTCTGGTACATGGACTGATGTTCACTACGCTCCGCACTCTGGGAGACTTGCAGGAGCGGGCCCGTAAGCTGGCCCAGAAACTGCTGATTCCTCTGGCAGTGCTGCTGGTGGCCTTCGTTATAATGACGTACAATATGACAGATATCTTCGATAAACGCGGAACCCTGCTATGGATTGTAGTTGCTCTGGGCGTAGTCGCTTATCTGCTCTCCGGATACTTTATGACCAAGAAGAAGGATGGTTATGCCTTCGGAATGACCGGGGCGGTAATGGCGCTGTCGGTAGCTTCGATCTTCATCGGACTGTTCCCGCGGGTCATGATCAGCTCGCTGGATCAGGCGTTCAACCTGACGATTACGAATGCGGCTTCCGGCCACTATTCACTGAAGGTAATGACGATCGTGGCGCTGACCTTGCTGCCATTCGTGCTTGGTTATCAGATCTGGAGTTATTTCATCTTCCACAAACGGGTTCACGAGAAGGAGCATCTTGAATACTAATGGATAAAAATTTGCTTGGGTACAAAGGAGTAAAGCCTGTCTTTCTGATTGTCGGCTTCCTTACCCTGGTGCAAAGCCTGTCCATTCTTCTGCTGGCTAAATCGCTGGCTGAAGTTGTCTCTGCGCTGTTTGCGGGAGAACCGCTGAAGGAACAAGGGGCTAAATCGCTCTTGTTCCTTCTTGCGTTTCTCGTGCGCCATGCCTGTGCCATGCTGATGAGCCGCACATCTTACCGCTTCGCGGAAGCTACCGGCAGCAGCATGCGGAGACAAATGATGGACAAGCTGTTCCAGCTGGGACCGAGGCTGGCAGGTGACCGGGGAACCGGGAATGTGGTCACACTTGTGCTTGAAGGAGTAACCAAGTTCCGCACCTACCTGGAACTGATTATTCCGCGGATGGTCGGTATGGCGGTAACACCGGCTCTGCTGCTTGTCTATGTATATACCCAGGATACGTCCAGCGGTGTCATTCTTACCTTAACGATGCCGATCATCATTGTCTTCATGATTCTGATCGGTATGACGGCCCGCAAGCAGATGGACCGTCAGTTGAAGTCCTATCGTACGCTTTCCAATCATTTCGTGGATTCGCTGCGTGGGCTGGAAACCCTGAAATTCCTTGGACGCAGCCGCAGCCATAGCGAGAGTATTGCAACGGTCAGCGACCGCTACCGCTCGGCCACGATGCGTACGCTGCGCGTGGCTTTCCTGTCTTCATTCGCAATGGACTTCTTCACCATGCTGTCGGTGGCATCGGTAGCGGTTAGCCTCGGACTGCGTCTGGTCAATGAGCAGATGACACTGGTTACGGGGTTAACGATCCTGATTCTGGCCCCGGAATATTTCCTGCCGGTGCGGCTGGTGGGCGCGGACTTCCATGCCACACTCGACGGCAAGGAGGCCGGAGAGGCGATGAAGAGTATTATTGACCGTGAGGCCGTGCAGGCGAAGCTGCTGGAGCCGGGGGAACAGGAAGCTATACAGGGTGGCAAGGCTCCGGGAGCGTTTTTCACGTGGAACAATAACAGCTCTTTACGGCTTAACGAAGTTAGTGTCAAATATGAAGAAGAAGGTGCATCCTCGCTCGAAGAGGTAAAGCTTGAATTCAAAGGATATGCGAAGATCGGCATTATCGGGGAGAGCGGAGCGGGCAAGTCTACACTCGTGGATATCCTGGGCGGCTTCCTTCATCCGACCTCCGGCAATATCACGATTAACGGAAATGGGGTCAGTGCACTTACGGATGAGGAGTGGCGTAAGCAGACTGCTTATATCCCGCAGCGTCCTTACATCTTCAGCGGCACACTGGCTGACAATGTGCGGTTCTATTATCCGGAGGCTACACAGGAAGCTGTTGCGGCTGCACTGGAGTCTGCCGGATTATCGAAGCTGATATCCTCGCTGCCTGGCGGCTTGGATGAAATGATCGGCGGCGGCGGACGTTCGCTCAGCGGCGGACAAGAGCAGCGTGTGGCACTGGCCCGTGCTCTCTTGAGCAGCCGCCCGGTTATGCTGCTGGATGAGCCGACGGCTCACTTGGATATTGAGACAGAATATGAGCTGAAAGAAACGATGCTGCCGCTGTTCGAAGGCAAGCTGGTATTCCTGGCTACGCACCGCCTGCACTGGATGACCGACATGGATCTGATTGTCGTCATGCAGCAGGGACGGGTAGCCGAAGTCGGCACACACAGTGAGCTGACAGCCCGTAAGGGTGCTTACTATGAGCTTATTCAAAGTCAATTGGAGGGAATCCATTGAAACGTGAAGGATGGTTTGCTCCCTATTACTCTGCCTACTTCTGGCGGTTCGTGCTGATCATTGCCTTAGGCGCACTGACGATCTTCTCGGCGTCTTCCCTGATGTATACCTCAGGTTTCCTGATCTCGAAGGCATCGATTCCGCCGGAAAATATACTGATGATCTATGTGCCAATTGTCGGCGTGCGCACCTTCGGAACCAGCCGGGCCGTCATCCACTATGTGGAGCGGCTTGTGGGGCATGATACCATTCTGCGCATTCTCTCGAAGATGCGTATCCGGCTCTACAATATTCTGGAGCCGCAGGCCTTGTTCCTGTCCTCGCGCTTCCGGACCGGGGATATTCTCGGCATGCTGGCCGACGATATCGAATATCTGCAGAATGTGTATCTCCGCACGGTCTTCCCGAGCATCATTGCGCTTCTGATCTATGCAGTAGCCGTTATTTCGCTCGGCACGTTTGATCTGGCGTTCGCCCTGCTTATGGGCCTGTACATGCTGATCCTGGTGGCCGTATTGCCGCTGATCTCCCTGCTGTTCACCCAGAAGCGTCAGCGTCAGGTGAAGCAGGAGCGCAACCGGCTGTATCAGAAGCTGACCGATGCCGTGCTGGGTCTGGGCGACTGGGTAATCAGCGGACGGCAGAGCCAGTTCGTCGACACTTATGAGGCCGACGAACAGACCGTCGCCCGGACGGACGGTGCGCTGCGGCGCTGGGCGCGGCTGCGGATGTTCATCGGCCAAGCCGTTGTCGGGCTTGGCGTGCTGTCCCTGCTCTACTGGGCAGGCGGACAGTATGCCGATGGAGCGATTGCCGGAACGCTGATTGCCGCGTTCGTGCTGGTCGTCTTCCCGGTAGCGGATGCCTTCCTGCCCGTATCGGAGGCCGTGGAGAAAATTCCGCAATACCGGAATTCACTGGAGCGTCTGAATGGGGTAGAAGCAGCGGAGGGAGCTGTGCCGCCCGCGGCCGAAGCAGCCAAGAATGCAGAAGCCAAAGCGAAGGCGGCTGCCGCTGTGCAGGCGATTCAGGCCAGCGGGCAGGCCCATATTGAACTGAAGTCGGCGGGCTACCGCTATGCGGCGGGAGACGACTGGTCAGTGCAGAATATGGCGCTGGACCTGCCGCAGGGCCGGAAGGTTGCCGTGATCGGCCGCAGCGGAGCCGGTAAATCGACGCTGCTCAAGATGGTGCAAGGCGTAATCACGCCAACCATCGGCTCCGCGACGATTAACGGAATTGACGCTGCGGCTTACGGTGAGCAGATTCCGCAGCTCATCGCCGTGTTGAACCAGAGCCCGCATCTGTTCGACACCACGGTGGCGAACAATATCCGGCTCGGGGACCCGGGGGCTTCGGAGGCAGCGGTTAAGCAGGCGGCAGCCCTGGCGAAGCTGGATCCATTGATCTCTTCGCTGCCGGAGGGCTATAACACTCCGGTACGCGAAGCAGGGCAGCGCTTCTCCGGCGGAGAGCGCCAGCGGATGGCACTGGCCCGTATTCTGCTGCAGAATACGCCGGTCGTTGTGCTCGATGAGCCGACGGTAGGCCTTGACCCGCGCACGGAGCGCGAGCTGCTGGCCACCATGTTCGAGGCGATGGCGGGCAAGACGCTGATCTGGGTTACCCATCATCTGGTGGGTGCGGAGCAGATGGACGAGGTGATTTTCATGGAGAATGGCCTGGTGGAGATGCGCGGCACCCATGCGGAGCTGATGGAGCGGGAACCGCGTTACCGCAAGCTGTATGAGCTGGACCGGCCGAGCCAATTCATGAATGCGGCGGCTGATAAATAAATATGGATAGATCAAGAAGCTCTCTCCGCCCGGTTGCCGGGTAGAGAGAGCTTCTTTGATGTAGGGATTACTGTATAATGTGCAATTAAAAACAGCGATGAGGTGTACTTGCAGACTATAACTGTAGTTCATACAACTAAATCAGCCCGAATTCGTTAATGCGGTCATTATAAGGCCGCTTAAGTGTACAGATTACAATTAAACGGATGCCGGGGGCGGAAAACAGACCTTTTAGTTGTACGAAGTGCAGTTAAGCGCAACAGATGTACCGAAAATGGGATATCTGTATATCAGTTGCGCTTCAGCAAGCGATTGTACAAAGTAGAATTCACTGCGATTAATCTGAGGTAGTACCCGCCCGTTATATACCGTACTGCTCCGACACCCAATCCGCGAACATGGCATAGTCTTTCTCTACCTGCCCGGCATAGCCGTAAGCCCACTCTGCGATATAACGGGCAAAGGCATCAGAATCGGGACCCATGGCCTTGGCGATCTCCTGCTCACTGTGATAGTCGAGAATACCCTTGTCGACATCGGCATCGGCGCGGGCATGCATTTTGGCGGTCAGGCTGCCCATCTGCTGGATAACTACGGTCAGCTCGTCCATGTCTGCGATATTCTCCAGCTTCAGACTTTTTTTGTACGGGGAACGCTCTCTGACATAGAACTCCCGGCCGTCCATCGTTAAGAAGCCGAGGTAGGGATCAGCCTTGTGGTGCATCGCCTGCTGGGTCGCGGATACACGTTTGCCCTGATGGGCAAAGGATTGCCAGAACGAGTCCGAGTAGGGAAGGAAATAGGCGGGAACGGGAACACGGACTTCTTTTACCTCGAGTACAGTATCGTCGGTTCCGGCCTGCTCCATGCCGCCTTCAATGAGAATATAATAGCGGTCCAGTCCGATGGAAGCCGTTCCCGAGCCGCGCTTGACCGCGATGTCCTTGATCCGGAAATGCTCCTCGTTCAGGCTGCGTGTAACCACTGTCTGTGTATAGAAGCTCCAGGCCAGCTCCAGCTGTGCCTGCTCGGCAGCTCCGGGAATCAGCAGCTCCGAGGTCTCGAGGAATACCCGGCTGGTCTGCATCTGGGCAGTGACCTTCTCCAGGAAATGACTCTGCCGGCGTTTCTCCAGCTTGCGGAGCAGCTTCTTGACGGGGCCTTTGGCCGTATCCTCATCCAGGACGAAATTTCCGGGGTTGTCTTTACCATCACAAAAGCGGTGAATTTGACGGTAATACGCCTCCGCATAACTTCGGCTCAGCTTAAGCTGTTCTGTCTGACCCATCCCGAGCTGCCTGCCGGCAAGCGCAATACTGACCGCCATCCGCAGCAGATCGTACAGATAAGAGCCGACATACCCCTCGTCAAAATCATTCACATCATACACAATCTCCCCGTCTTCACTACGGAAAGCGCCGAAGTTCTCGAAATGTAGATCCCCTTGAATCCATGTAGGGCGGCTGGGTGAGCTGTGGTAAGGAAAGTACTGCCTTGTCGTGTCAAAATAAAACAGATAGGCGCTGCCCCGGTAGAAGGAAAAGGCATTTTGCGCCATTTTGCTGTATTTCTCCGTTCTCCGGTCAGGAGATAGGGCCATGATGCTGCCGTCGAACTCGTCAAAAATAGAGATCAGCAAATCTTTGCGGAGCTTCGAACGTGTACGTATGACTCCTTCGGTAATAGACTGGTTAACCATGCGGTGCTCCTTTCCGGAAATCGGTTATGGCTTGGTATAGTTGATTATATCTAATATTTCCATGGACTTCTAATTTGGCAGGCGTGATATACTGAAATGGATTTTGCAGCAAGGATTATGGCGGGACGGGGTGGAAGCATGTGAGGATGAATTGTTCCTGCGACTATAGATAAGGGGATGTTAGAAGATGCAATTAACATGGGATCTGGACCGAATCTATCCATCCTTCCAGTCGGAGCAATTTCAGCAGGACCGCAGGCTGGTGGAGACACTTGCCGGGGAGCTGAATACATGGTCAGCCTCGCAGATGAATAACGGGCAGGAAGCTGCCGTTGTAATGGGAGAGTTCCTGAGACAATATAATGCTTATCAACATATATATCTTCGCTTGTTCAGCTACGCGGAATTAAGGTTCAGTGCAGACAGCAGTAATATGGAAGCCGTTAATCTGATGGATGAGCTGGAGGAGGTTACTTACGGTGCGGGTGAAGCTTTAGTCAGCTTCAGCAAATGGCTGGCGAAGGTAAGCGCAGATGAACTGGAGCAGAGTATCGGGTCGAGCGCATATCTGGAGCAGCACGGCTTCTACTTGCGCGAGCTTAAGAGTAAATCAGAGCATTTGCTCAGCGAGGAAGGCGAAGCGGTGATTGCCCGGATGCAGGCGACAGGCTCCAAGGCGTGGGAGCGGCTGTACATGCAGACGCTGTCTACGCTGCGGATCGATGCAGAGCTGGACGGGATGAACCGGAGCTATACGCTTGCGGAGCTGCGCAATCTCGTCTATGATCCCGATCCTGCGGTACGCCGGGCAGCGGCGGAAGCAGAGCACGAAGCCTGCCGCAGGGTAGCGGAGCAGAGTGCAGCCTGCATTAATGCCGTAACAGGGGAGGCTGCGGCCGTCTATGAGCTGAGAGGATATGCTTCACCACTGCATAAAGTGCTGGAAGCATCGCGGATGGATCAGGAGACACTTCAGGTGATGCTTCAGGCCATCGAAGAGAGCCTGCCGGACTTTCGGCGTTATTATGCCAAAAAGGCTGCATTGCTGGGGTATACGGGAGGGCTGCCGTTTTGTGATGTTTTTGCGCCTGTCGGGATGGCGGAAGCTGCTGCGGAGCGCATCACTTATGCTGAGGCCCAGGCGATGATTATTGCCGGCTTCAGCAGGTTCAGCCCGGAGCTTGGCGCGTTCGCCCGTAAGGTGTTTGAGCAGCGCTGGATCGATGCCGAGCCGCGGAGCGGTAAAGGCAACTTCGGGATGTGCGTTGATATTTTCCCGGTTGGGGAGAGCCGGATCATTACCAGCTTCAACGGCAATTATATAGATGTGAGCGTGCTGGCCCACGAGATCGGTCATGCGTACCACAGCAGCCGCCTCAGCGGGGAAACGATGGTTAACACGGAATATCCGGTTCCGATTGCCGAGACGGCTTCGATTTTTTGCGAGAGTCTGATTCATGTGGAGTTGCTTCAGTCTCTGCCTGCGGGTGAAGCGGCTGCCATACTGGAGCGGAGTCTCTCGGATGCCGGGTATTATATCGTTGATTTCTATGCCCGGTATTGCTTCGAGAGCCGGTTATATGCCCGCAGGAAATCCGGTGCTCTGTCTGTGGAGGAGCTGAACGCGCTGATGCTGGAATCCATGCATGCGGCTTACGGTGAAAGTGTGCTGCCGGACTCGATTCATCCTTACCAGTGGATCAGCAAAGCCGGGTATTATATGGCGGGTAATGAGTTCTTGAACTTCCCGTATTCCTTCGGATTATTGTTCTCCAAAGGGCTGTATGCGCAGTACAAGAAGCGGGGCGGGGCCTTCGTAGAACGCTATGAGCAGTTCCTCTCAGCGACCAGTACCCGGAGTATTGCGGATGCCGCAAAGCTGATGGATATCGATGTACATTCACTGTCATTCTGGCAGGATGCGCTCGGGCTGATTGCCGGGGATATTGATAAGTTTACGGGGCGGGAATAAGGCGGGGATTTTGCGCTGCGGAAGGTTCCTTTTTGCCGGGAAATGTGGTAGAACAGTAGTAGAAGTATACACCGAAGCGGCACAGAAAGGGATGCTTGATTGAATGTATGTAGTGTGTAAGGAACACGTAGAGCTGGCCATCGACAAATTTGTGGACGAATACGAGGATGCACCCGATGTAGTGGATCTGAAGGAGACGGAGTTCTCGGACTGGGACCCGCCGGCGAAATGTGCAGAATGCGAGCAGAATGCGGAATATCTGGTGGTCTGAAGGACTGCTGTAATTAAAAACACCCTGCAGCCGTGAAGGCTGCGGGGTGTTTTGGCGTCCCGGGTTCTGTGGGCAGAGATGAGGAACCATACGAAAGAATGCGGGCTAAGAGAGTAAAGGCAGAGTGCCTGCGGTAAAGAAATTGCGTAAGCTTTTTAGGCGTCTGCTGCTTCCGCCATTTCGGCCAGCGTGCTGCTCTGGCTGCTGCGCCCATATATAAAGGCTGATACAATCGCCACGATTGCCGCAATGGATAATCCCCAGTAGATGTTGGAGTAAGCTGTCTGGAGCGGTAGACCACGTTGCCATTCCAGAGCACTTGCGGCCATCGCCACGCTGAAGGCTCCGCTGAAGAACTGCAGCAGCTGGAACAGCCCCATTCCGGAGCCAATCTGCGAAGAAGGCAGAATGCGCGAGATTTCGTTCGATACGCTGCTGGACAGTACGGTGAACGAGAGACTCATAATCATATAGACGAGCATGACAGCAACCCACGACCGCCCGGCGAACAAGGCGAACAGTACGGTCGCGGCCAGTACCAGGAACGGTGCCAGGCGCAGAATTCCGGCATTGCCGTAGCGGTCAATGATCCGCCCCACGGTGCGGGAGACGAAGATCGCCAGCAGCGAGCCGGGGAAGATTACAAGTCCGGCATGGCTGGCGCTGAAGCCGAAGCGGTGAACCAGAATCTGCGGCAGCAGGAACAAGGTGGCGAAGCTGCACAGGTAGGAGGCGACACCCACCAGGGCGAGCACGAGATAGGACCGGTTACGGAACAGCGCCGGCATCACGAATGGATCAGGAGTGGTGCGGATGCGGCCGACAAACAAGATAATTGCTACAATTCCGGCGATCAGGGCAACCCACAGTCCGCTGGTCAGAAACAGCAGCAGACCGGTGGTGCCGACACCGAGGAAAACACCGCCCAGGATGTCGAAGGAGCCCCGGGTGGGAACTTCCTTAGGCAGCAGGTTCAGGAACAGCGGCACCAGGAGCAGAATAGCTGCGGTGACCGCGAACAGCCAGGTCCAGCCGAGATACTCGACAATGGAACCTCCGGCTACCGGCCCGAGTCCCAGACCCAGCGAGACGGCGGACATGATCGTTGCCATTGCTTTGCCGCGGCGGGCCTGCGGGACATAACGGGTGAACAGGACGAGCGATAAGGACATGACTGCGCCTGCCCCCGATGCCTGTAGAATGCGCACAATAAGCAGAAAAATAAAGTTAGTGCTGAAGAAACCGGCCACAGCAGCAAGCCCTAGCGTAAGCAGCCCGATAACCAGCAGCCGCCGGATCGGCAGGAAGTCAGAGAGCCGGCTGTATGTGATTGAGGCAATAGAGAACATGATGGAATATCCGGTAACAATCCAGGAGGCGGATGCTGCTGTGATGCCGAAGGTCTCGGTCACGTCAGGCAGCGCCAGATTGAACATCGCTGTATTCATAATGACGAGAACGACAGCAACGCTGAATAGCAGAGTCAGCAGTCCTTCGCGTGGAAGAGCCGCTTGCGGAGCAGCGGGTGAATCGTTTGTACTGTCCTCAGATGTATGTAATGAGGTCATTTAAGGGCCACTCCTTTGTTATTGGACTTGAATATGCAGCGCCAATTTATTTTATAGTTCGATTACTTACGAACAATTGAAATATAGCATGCACTGATGTAAAATGCAATTAGGAAATGAAATTTAACAGGATGCAGATCAGAAGATATAAATAGGAAGATATTATTTTAGAAGAAAAAAATTCAAGTACAATTCTGTACTCCGAAGGAGTCTTACTAATGAAGCAGCTCCATCATCCGGACCGTAACGATATTCAGCTTGCCTCTGTGCTGTATGCACTTAGCGATCCGGTCCGTTTATATGTAGTGTCAGAAATTCGCAAGCATGGCGCACAGGCCTGCAACTGCTTCAAGGTGCCGATTGCCAAGTCCACGCTGACCCATCATTCCCGGACACTGCGTGAAGCGGGCGTGGTGTATACGCAGGTGCAGGGCACGCAGCGTATTCTGTCTCTGCGGACAGAGGACCTGGACGAGCGGTTCCCCGGCCTGCTGGATTCGATACTTATGGCTTATGAAATGTCTGAGCCGGGTGAGGGATTTGGAGAGCAGGAGCAAGTGACGGAAGAGCAGGGGTAGAGGGAGCAGTAAGATAGCTGAAAGAGCTAGGAGACAGGAATAGTAAAGGCGGATTCCGGTTTATTTTTGCCCGGAAATGTGGTAGAACATAGAGGCTAACCTTAAGCAGAAAGGACGTAGCGGATACGTCCTTTTGCTGTTTATATAATGGAATAACGTTGATTGAGCGGCGGAATTTCAGCGAATGGTACAGGTGTATATAGAAGCGTAACCCACAGGAGGAAGACATGTTCATTCAGATTATCGGCGTAGGCAAATTGAAGGAAAAGTATTTGGTCAGCGGCATCGCAGAATATGCCAAGCGGCTGACGCCATACCTCAAGTTCCAGATGATTGAGGTGGCGGATGAGAAGGCACCTGACAACCTCAGCGATGCAGAGGTTGTTCAGGTGAAGGTGCGCGAGGGCGAGCGTATCCTCGCGCATATCAAGAGCGAGGCGCATGTTATTGCGCTCGCGATCGACGGCAAGCTCTGGAGCTCGGAAGAGCTTGCCGCCGAGATTGACCGGCTCGGCACCTACGGGACGAGCCATGTCGTCTTCGTCATCGGAGGCAGCCACGGGCTCTCCGATGAGGTGATGCGCCGCGCCCAGCAGCGCATGAGCTTCGGCCGCATGACGCTGCCCCATCAGCTCATGCGGCTGGTGCTGGTGGAGCAGGTTTACCGGGCGGTGAAGATCAATCGCGGTGAACCGTATCATAAATAAGGGCAAGTTTTCTGGAGAAAAGCTCGCAGGAGCCCGTATTTACAATATGCGGACCGTAGGAGTGGGGTAACTCACTCTCTTTGAAAACAATATGTAAACAGACTTATGCGAGCTTTTTTAATGTCTACACAATAATTGGATTTGAGTGTGGATGACTATTCCTATAATCGTTAGAGATCAAAGAAAGGGCCCTCACGATTCATTGATAGACGCTTGGACACTTCCGCACGTATGTTTGCGGGACAAGCGTCTTTTGCTTTTGGGACAGACTCCGGTAAAACAGCCGTATGCCTCGCTATTCGCATCCTTGTCTCATTCGGCAACACCTTGTTGACAGCGCTAGCCGTATTCGTTATTGTGTTTAGAAACATGATTCAATTGAGAATGATTATCTATTAGATAATTTAAAGGGAGCTTGCGAATCAGCTATGGACGTTCTGAGACTTATACAAATGTGGAACCAGGTGATTATGCGCGTGCTGGATGTGCGGCTAATGCAGACCGGAATCGACAACGATTTGAATCAATACCAATTGCCGGCAAGCGCGTTTTTATTCGCTTTCCAAGGACAAGGCGAGTTGTGGGTTGACGATGAGGTGTGGCTGTGCGATCGTTTTTATGTACTGCACGCCGGCAAAGGCTCTCAGGTGACGGTTCGGAGCCGAGAAGCGCTGAACGTATATATCGTACTCTACAAAGCGTCTCTCCCTGCTTCGGCCTCGCGCGAATTTCATATGATGGTGGAGGAATCTGACCCGTTTCTGGAAAGCTGGGGGTTCCCGCCTGGCGAGCCGCTGGCCATGCTCGAGCTGCTTCAAACGATACGAGACGGTTGGCTTAAATCTAACGATGGATTGACCCGGCTGTCGGCCAAGGGAGACTTTATCCGCTTCGTCCACGCTGTTCTGAGGGAGCGCCTGTTCGGAGCCGGCGAACCATCCTTATCGGAGCAAGTTATTCGGCATTTATCCCGGAATTACCGCCAGCCGATCTCGTTTGAGGAGCTTGCTCGGCAATTGAATTACAGCCAACAATACATTTCGCGAAAATGTAAAGAACAGACGGGGCTCAGTCCGCTGGACTACGTCATTCGTTTCCGAATGGAAGATGCGAAGGCTCTGCTGTCCGGCACGATAGCAACGCAACAGGAAATAGCATCACATGTCGGTTATCCCGACCTTATTTACTTCAGCCGCATGTTCAAAAAGTATGCTGGCATAACGCCGGGTCAATATCGTAAACGATACAGCCAGTTCGTTTCAGATTATGCAAGGAATATGTCACAATCGTCCGTTGTTCCAAGCCGGTCATTACGCTATCCTTTTCATGTGAGTGATATTGATTATCAATTTCAACAGGAAAGGGCGAATAAAATGACTAGATCAACCAGAAGTTTTTATGCAGTGATGCTGTTATGCTTGACCGTGATGTTAACGGCTTGCGGTGGGTCGGTGAACAACGGAGGCGCAACGAACAGCCAGGTTGCCGGCAGCCCTTCTCCAACCGTGATCGCGCAAGAGTCCGAGGCATTGACATCTTCGGAGACCAAGATCGTCAAGACTGCTTTCGGCGATGTCGAGGTTCCTGCACACCCTCAGCGCGTAGCGGCAATTTCTTATCTCGGAACCGTACTTGCGCTGGAAGTCCAGCCGATCGCAGCCGAATCGTTCTTGATGTCGAGTCCTTATCTCGAGGGAATGCTGGACGTCGTGACGGATGTAGGCGACTCGTCAGAGAAGCTGCTGGAGCTCAATCCGGATTTAATCATAACGCATAATCCACAGCCCGAGGTAGTCGAGAAATATCAGATGATCGCACCTACGGTATCTGTTCCTTACAATCAGTTTACATCCATTCAGGAAGAAATGATGTATTTCGGCGACTTGCTGGATAGACGCGAGGAAGCGGAGAAATGGAACGAACAATTCGAGAAGGAAATTGCAGACATTCGGGAGAAAGTCCAACAAGCCGTTCCCGAAGGAGAGACGCTTTCGATTATGCAAGAGTACGATGGAAACGTGAGCCTTTTTGGTCCGAAGTCGGGACGGGGCGGCCGGCTGATGTATGAAATAATGGGGCTGAAGCCGCCGACGACGGTTCCAGGATTTATGCTGAAGGAATCCTACTATGAATTTTCGCTGGAGAAACTTTCGGAGTACATGGGTGATTATTTGATTCTTACGACGGAAGCCAGTTTGGAATCGCTACAGGCTGATCCGATCTGGGGGTCGCTAGAGCCGGTTCGCAACAATCGGGTATTTATATGGACGGAGAACCAATCCTGGTACCGCGACCCGATCGCCGTGAAAAGACAAATCAACGAATTGACCGACTGGATCATCGAGGCAGCGAGTCGGTAACTGTCCAAAGTATGGATTGATCGAACAACGGTAATATAAAATCAGAACTTGTCGGTTGGAAAATTGTGATCGGTGTACAAGATGAAAGCTGAGGACTCAATAAGAGCCATCCCAATTTGGGATGGCTCTTAAAAATTGCCGTTACAGACAGCGCGGTGAACCGTATCACAAGTAAGGGCAATTTTTTTTGAAAGTCTTGGAATATTTTGTCTCGCCTGTATCATACCTTTGTACACAAAAAGGCCCCCTATTGGCAAGGGGCCTTATTCTTGTCTATGCCATTACCGCTTTTTGGGACCAAACGAGCCTTCTTCGTGTATTAGAAGTTTTCTAATACAATTTTTCCAATGGATCGTCCAGTTTCCAACTTCTCATGTGCCAAACGTAGGTTTGCTGCATTAATGGGTTCTAGTCGTTCATTTAGTGTAGTTTTTAATTTACCATCATCGATTAAGTCCGCCAGGCGATTCAGCAATTCGTGTTGTTTAATCATATCTCTGGTGTGAAACAAGGACCGTGTAAACATGAACTCCCATACAAACGTTACACTTTTAGAAAACAGCAAGTCCATTTTCAAGTTTCCTGCCCAGGTAGCCTTGTCTGTAGGAACGATACAGCAAATTTTACCTTGGGGGGTAATGGCGTCCGCCATATTCGATAGATGTTGTACAGTTTCATTCAAGCAGAAGATATAATCTACGGTATCTATACCGAATTCCTTGAGCTGAGGTAGAAAAGGGTTATTGTGGTTTATTATAAAATCCGCACCTAGACGTTTGACCCACTGAGTTGACTCTGGGCGCGAAGCAGTAGCGATGACAGTCAAACCTGCTAATTTGGCAAGCTGAATGGCAATCGATCCCACTCCTCCAGCTGCACCGATAATAAGTATACTTTTGTTTACATGTGCGTTTATGCTAATTCCTAAACGATCAAAAAGGCCCTCCCATGCAGTTATCGAGGTAAGCGGTAATGCGGCTGCGGCTGCGAAATCCAAACTTCTGGGCATATTTCCTGCAATTCGTTCATCCACCAAGTGAAATTCACTATTACTGCCTGGTCGAGACACACTTCCCGCATAATAGATTTTATCCCCAGGTTTAAACAATTGACAGTCAGGACCGACTTGTTCTACGATTCCGGCAGCATCCCAACCAAGAATCTTCGGTGATTCGGCTTCGTAGTTATGATTTTCGCGAACGCCTACGTCTGCAGGGTTGACAGAGATTGCTTTTACATTTACCAGCAAATCGCGGCCTGTAGGTTCCGGTTTATCCAAATGCAGATCAATAAGGCTTTCCGGATTGGATATTGGGAGGTATCGGTATGCGCCGACTGCTTTTATCTTTTGGTGAGTATTCATGATATCCATCCTCTCAAATAGGAAATGTTGTACAGTTGCATTGTAAATCAATTCGATTGCTTTAAGTAAGTACGCATATTTTTATGATATAGTATTAAAAATCAAACCGTTGGGGGGATAAGCTGATGGGAGACCGAAGAAACAAATATGGAGTGAATCCCGATATGCAAGCATGTCCGGTTGAAACAACACTGGATGTTATTGGTGGAAAATGGAAGGGGATCATTCTCTATCAGCTCATGGAAGGAACGAAAAGATTCAATGAATTTAGGCGCCTCAATCCGGGAATTACACAGTTTATGCTTACACTGCAGTTAAGAGAGCTTGAACGGGATGGCATTATTCATCGAGAAATATACAAAGAGGTTCCGCCAAAAGTAGAATACTCCCTTACTGATTTCGGAAGGACTTTGGAACCGGTCATTGTGTCTATGAAAGCATGGGGGGAGTCTTATAAAGTGCGGATTAATGAAAATCGAACGATACAAGGGGCGGAGAGTTAAAGGGACTAAATATACAATGCATGTTTTATAATTCAAAGGCCATCCCCATAGGGTGGCCTTAAAACTCGCCTCATCTATTAGCGCGGTGAACCGTATCATAAGTAGGGGCGAGTTTTAGTGGAAACTTCGTTTCCTTCGATTCCTTAGTCTCTTTTCATTTATTTTTGTATAATAAAGTTGACTTTATGTATAGTTTGGTATACATTGTGTTTAGTACACTTTACTAAAGGCGGTGTCATACATGACTTATCAAGAAAAGAAGAGCATCGTATCGCTAATCAGCACCATACTCATTTTTACAGTGTATTTGCTGTACAGGTACCCACAGTATCCCAATGAAGTGTTGGATTCAAAAGTAACCTTCCATTACTGGGGATCCTTCATTCTTGTATTGACCTTGGTTTCCATCGCGGCACATATCGTGATCAGCATTATTTTTAACATCATCTTCCGTATGACGACGGGTGAAAAGGAACCTGCATTCGCGGACGAACTGGATAAGCGCATCGACTTGTTGGCCTTCCGAAATTCATTTGCTATGTTTGTCAGTGGCTTTCTTCTGGCTATGGGCTCATTGGTTATAGACCAGCCTTTGAAGGTGATGTTCATCGTCCTAATCGTCGCTGGATTTCTTTCAGACGTAACCGGTTCAATATCGAGACTGTATTACTACAGGAGAGGAGTCTAAGATGGGCAAAGTTCTTGTTGGTAATTACATCAGAAAATTACGATTCAATCTTAATGAAATGACCCAGCAGCAGCTGGCCGACAAGGTAGGTGTAACCAGACAAACGATCGTAGCTCTTGAAAAAGGAAATTACTCCCCTTCACTGGAGTTGGCCTTTCGTATTGCTCGCGCCTTTAACTTGCCGCTCGAAGAGGTATTCTTTTACGGGGAAAATTCAGAGGAACCAAGAGGGAAATAGATAGGGGGTAAAGGATGAGAGCAATTGTATATGCCAAATACGGATCGCCTGATGTGCTTCATCTGAAGGAGCTAGAGAAACCTACACCGAAGGATAATGAAGTCCTTGTCAGAATCTATGCGGCAACGGTAACAGCGGGGGACTGGCGTATGCGAAAGGCCGACCCATTCCTTGCAAGATTGTACAATGGTCTCTTAAGGCCCAAAAAGGTAACGATATTGGGGTTTGAGTTAGCTGGGGAAGTTGAAGCCGCAGGCAAAGATGTAACACGCTTTAAGATCGGTGATCAAATATTTGCGTCTTGTGGTTTTGGCTTCGGTGCATATGCCGAGTATAAATGCCTGCCTGAAGATGGATTGGTGGTCATGAAACCGGTCAATGTGAGCTATGAGGAGGCTGCCGCTGTTCCCGTCGGGGGGATCACTGCGTTGAACTTTCTCAGGAAGGGGAATATCGCGAGTGGAATGAAGGTCCTTATTTATGGAGCCTCTGGAAGTGTGGGGACTTATGCGGTGCAGCTTGCCAAATATTACGGGGCAGATGTAACAGGGGTATGCAGTACTGCTAATCTTGAGATGGTAAGATCTATAGGAGCCGATCGGGTCATAGATTATACGAAACAGGATTTCATGGCGCTTGAAGAAAGCTATGATTTAATCTTTGATGCCGTTGGGAAAACAATATCTAAAATCAAAAAATCGGCATTCAAAAAAGCATTACGTACGAACGGGAAATATATGAGTGTGCATATGTCACAAAAGCCTCGCGTTGAAGATCTTATCTTCCTACAAGAGCAACTTGAAGCCGGTAACATTAAGCCAGTTATCGATAGACGCTATTCGCTGGAACAAATTCCTGATGCCCATCGTTATGTTGAACAAAAACATAAAAAGGGGAATGTCGTCATTACTATTCTTCTTAGTGGAAGTGCTTAATTACAATATTTCTAAAAATCGCTGTGCCGCCTTCGGAGAATAGGGTGATTCCTTGATCGTTTAATTCAGGGAAAATGAGACTGGAATACACGAGGGTTCCATCATCAATAAAGACTTCGATGCTCGTTTTATCGACAAAAATCTTCAGATGAACCTTCTTCTTGCTTACATCGAAGGGGGATGTGCTTTCCAGATATTTACCGCTCTTGTCGGGGTTCCCTGTATAAGTCCGATTGACGTAAGTGTACCCGCCTTCTACAAAAACTCCGACATCCGCATGACGGCTTTTATCGGCTGATTCCCGAAGTTTAAATCCCGCATTCTTGATCTCGGACCAAGTGATATCGGCGTCAAGCACGTACGAGCTTCCTGTGAAAGGAAGAGTTTCAGAGCCATTTACCTCGATTTGTTTATATGAATTTGTTGAATCTGCCGCTTGACTTAAGGCTGCAAGGGGTTGTGAAACAAGATGATAAGTACCATCGCCTGCCTGTTTCAGTTCAATTTGACGGACAATCGAGTCCAATCCGTTAAAGCCTTCCTGCAGTGTCGGCGTATTATGGGGATACTCCCAATTGTTCATCCAAGCTAAAGCGTAACGATGATTGGCGGTATCGCTGCGAGTCCCATCTTCAAAGGTTACGGCACCATACCAATCAAAGCCGTAATCCAGCCACTGTGGCTCCTGGACATCGGGGAGAAATGCCTTTCCGTTAAAGTCTCCGGTCCAGTAGGCGTAGGTGTTTGGCTTTCCCGATGATTTCCCGTTGGCGCTGATGCCAAGCACCCATTTATAGGTCCCATCGTCGGCACGCATCCGGTACAGATCGGGACATTCCACAATTCCGATATTCTCCGTTGCAAAACCGCTTGTATAGTGCCAATCTTTTAAGTTGGGAGATTCATAAAACCCTATTTTTGTGCCTTCCGCCAAGGTCATGATCCATTTGCGGGAGAAGTCATCCCAGATGATTTTGGCGTCTCTAAAATCGGTTGTTCCCGGATTCGGCAGAACGGGATCGTTGCTATAAGCTTTAAATGTTTGTCCCCGGTCGGTACTATACCATAGATATTGCTCCTGCCCGTCTTTGGCGGAGGGCTCAGTCACAATCGCGACAAGGGCACCTTTTCCAAAACCTGCGGTACCTGTCTCGTCCACAATGACCGACCCTGACCAGGGATCGCCATTTGGATTCGTATATTTAGGGATGGCGATCCCTTCATCTTTCCAATGTACCAGATCCGCAGATGTCGCATGCCGCCATTCGGTGCCATTCCCAGTGGGATAATCACGGTTATAAAGATAATAGTAATGGTATGCGCCATCGAAATATATCGGCCTTTGAGGATCGTTTTTCCACTTGTCGGGCACTGTGAAATGATAGTTGGCCCGATAGGTCGGATTTTGATGGGAAACGGAGACTTCCTTCGGGTTTTGGTCCCTTCCGGAATAATAAGCCGCTAATCCTATAGTGATCATAAAGCTTAAACAAATGGTGCATAAAAGGAATTGCCGCTTTAATGCGCTCTTATTTGTGTTCAAGAGAATACCTCACTTTGAATAAGAAAGAAATGCCAATGTAAAATTGACATTTTCTTTCATGAATATGGGAGAGTCTACCGGTTAGTTAACTGTCAATTGTCCTTGTTCAAGGACGCTGTCTTTGACAACCGAAGTTTTCGAGCCTTTAATGTTCACGACGAAACTTGGAGCAAAAGTGGAATGCTGGTCAGCATATAACCCTCTGTTCGTCATATAGCTGGTGATAACCACATTATTTCCTTCCGCCTGCGGGATCGCGAAGTGAGAGTAAGTCCAGGTAAGCTCATTAGGATTAAGGTCCATGTGCAGTACAAGTCCACTGCCGTTCAATGGTTTGTAAGGCCCGGTCAATGAATCCGCCACATATCCCAGCATGTATACATCTTTATCGCCGATTCCATCAATGGTCATTTTGGAGCCTCTGGAATCCGTGAACAAATACCATTTGCCATTCAGTTCAAATACGTTCGCGCGTTCGATTTCATCCGTTATGGTATTGGAGGCAATGAGCGGCTTCATCACTGTTTTCAGCGTGTAGTCATCATTTAACTCAATAATACCCAGTGAGCCGTTCGCTAATGTTGCGAGAGATTTCTTAGGGCCGAACAACAATTTATTATTTTCAGCTTCGAAGAAGGGTTTATTTCCTTCATAGTAGGATCTGTTGTATAGCGATTCTTCTCCTTGGTAACCCGTTTCCGTTCCGGTATTTGATTCGAAAACAAGGTATTTATGACCGTTTTCTTCAACATAGTGAGGGTCTCTTAGCGTGTGGTTATCCGCATAGTCGCCTGCACCGAATGCCTGCTCCACATTTTGGTAGATTTTGCCGTCTCCGTCAAAGATCGATTTAAAATCTTCCACGCCATCCACTTTCAGCGTATCCCCGTCCGGCTTGGACAAATTAACTTGAGCTGTCGTCAAGGTTTGCTTGCCAAAAAATCCGTGTGCCGGATCCCAGCCTTGGCGGTTGGTGTAGAACAAGCGGACATCGCCATCCTTCGTCAAGGTTGCGGAACCGGACCATTCTTCGGCTTGATTGTTCAGAATCGGGTCGTTTGGAACGTATTTATCGCTATCCTTAAATACTCTGCCGGCATTTTTCCAGCTATCAATCGAGGTGTCGCCCACTTTTTGATAGAACATGTATATGAATGTGTCCCATCCTTTTTTAGGATCTCCCGCCAAAGCAAACACGATATGGTAGCCATTATATTCGGCGACTGTTCCGTCCGCGTTTTGCAGCGGCCAGCTGTCCCAAACATCAAGATCAATTGCGTTACCCCACTGGTCAACACCTTTTGCAGAAGGGATGTTTTTGATGGTGGAAGCATTGAACGGAGTGACTTGAAACTGCTCGCTCTTTTGTTGCTCCGGTATTTTCAGCATGTCAGAGCGGGTAATGTGGGAGAAGCCATAGCTCTCTTTGTAATCCTTACTGTCATTTCCTTTTGCAAAAGCTGAAGCCCCGCCACCTGCAAGCAATGCTGTTGTAAAGGTTACTGCTACTGCTTTTCTAACAATCTTGTTGATAGTCATACTCCCTGTCTCCTTTTCTGGTTCAAATGTAATTGTTCCGCTTTAACAGAAAAAAGACCTAAAAATTCCAGTGGGGACACATAATCGTATCCATCCCCAAAAGGATTTTTAGGTCTTGCCTGCTTAACAGTAACAATCCCGACATATTTTGTTGTCGCGTTAATTCTATAATTTTATAACGGATAAAGGCTATAGACTAAAACTCCTGTTTTGAAGGGTTAAAAAAGACCCATTTTTTGTTGTTTTTAACTAATATCAAGGGGCTAAAGACCCGCAAAACCAAAATTACAATATATTACCATCCTTAGACCGGGTGTTTATCCGGTCGATTTCCAGGGTGATAAATACCAGCTGACTGTCGATGAGCGTATATCCATAATCTTCTTCCACCTGATCGCCAACCACTTTGGCCTGCGAGTAAGTCCGGGCATAGCGCTCCTTGGCAATTCGTACAATTTCCGGATTTAACTCGTTGAGAAGCTTGCCAGTTTCATCGGATTGCAGGATATTTTCGAGCTGGGTCACCAGACGCTCGTAGTTGGCAGAGCCCCGTTCGAGCGGGATGCCGGCGGCCTGTTCCATACCTTCGGCAATATCCCGGATCATGGCCGCCATTTCGGCATCCGTTCCGCGGGCCCCTGTGTTTTTCCAGGCAGTATGGATATGCATGGCGATATATCCTACCTCGTCATCGGGAATATCGACCTGCAATTTGTCACTAATGATACTCTTGGCATGAAGTCCAATCTGGAACTCTCTCGGATATAAAATGCGGATTTCAGCCAGCAGCGTGTTCTGGATCACCGTTCCCTTACCGATCCGCTCCAAAGCGAATGAGAGATGATCCGTAAGCGCAATATGAATATGCTCCTTAAACGTCACTTCCAGTTCACGTTCTGCATACGAAATAATTTGCTCGGACACCGCAATCTCCTCTTCGGGCAATGTCCGCAGCATTTCCTGCAAATGGCCGTATTGATCCGGGTCGTCCATGATGAACACTTTCTCGATTAGGGACGGATCAATAATATCGTTTTTCCTTTTCTGAAAAGCAATACCGGATCCCATGACAATCTTTTCCACTCCGAGGTCGTTTACCACAACCGCGTTATTGTTCAGAATTTTTTTGATTTTCATGTTATTCTCCTATGCTTTTTTGTTCCTTAAGAAACGGTTTGTCTACACCAAGGATCCAGGTAACCATAAAGGCTGTTGCGGCTGCCAGTAGAAAACCGATCATATAATGGATAAGATTCATCTGCCCGAGCTGGACGATAAAGGCGATCATCGGAATCCCGGTTAAGCCAAACGAGTCAGCCACCACCTGATGATAGGCTACATAAGCCCCTCCTGCGGCGCCTCCCGCCGCCGCTCCTAGGAAGGGATGGCCAAGCTTCAGGTTGACGCCGAAGGTGACCGGTTCGGTGATGCCGAAAAAGGCGATGATCGAGGCGGGCAGCGCTATTTTTTTCAAAGCCTTGTCCCGGGTTCTGGCATACACGGCCAGTCCGGCCGCACCCTGCGCGATATTCGCCATGGACCAAATGGGGAGCAGAAAATTAACACCGATGTCCGGATTGGTAATAAGTCCGACTTCAATAGCCTGAATGCCGTGATGCAGCCCACTCACGACGATAAAGCTGTAGATTCCCCCAAGCAGCAGCCCGAAAACCGTACTGCCGTATCTGAACACCGCTTCTAGCAAGCTGCTAAGAGAGCTGCTCAGTTCAGAGGCGAGCGGTCCGATGACCAGAATGGCAATACTGCCCCCAACGACAAGGCTTAGAAAGGGAATCAGCATAACAGCAGCCGGCGTCGAAATAATTCGGCGCAGCCCCTTCTCAATTAGAGACAAAAGAAGTACCGCAAGAATCGTTGGAATCACGGTTCCCTGATACCCGAACTGCGGCGCGATCATTAAATCTGTAGAACTTATTGGTGCTCCGCCGAAGCCGGCGACCCGTAGAAGATCAGGACGGGTCATGACAATGCCAATTGCGGCGCCGAGCGGCGGAGTGCCCCCAAACCGCTTGGCCGTGTGATAACCGAACATCACGGCAATTATCTGAAACGCCGATCCAGTCAACAAGGACATGGTTCGGAACCAGACACTGTCCTGCGGTGCCCAGTCGAAGGCCTCCATCATGCTGAGCAGGCCCAGCAGCAGGCCGACCCCGACAAAAAGCGGAATCATGGGCACGACAATATCGGAAAAAAAGCTGGCCGCATCGACAAACGGTCTTAACACGCCCTGCTTTGCCAGGCCTTTCGTCTTGGACGACGAACAATCGGTGCCGGCCACCGGCATCGATTGTCTCCGTTTCCGTACTTCCGGCAAGAAAGGAAATAGAGTCCGCACGGACCCGGCAGTACTGTCCGGGCTTATCGGTTCAAACGGCCGGGTTGGCTGTTCCTCTTCCTGCTGATTTGGCCCGCCGTCTTGAAGGATGCGGACAACCTGCCGGTGTACCTTGAAGACGTTGGCCGATCCCAGTATAATTTGCAGTTGTTCGGTTCGAAAGAATACGCCCTGAACCTCCTGCATGCCGGAAATGCCGGCTTCATCCACTCGGGAACTGTCCCGCAGTCTAAGGCGAAGCCGGGTTGTGCAGTGAATGGCTTCCGACACATTGTCGGCTCCTCCGGACAGCCCAATCAGACGTACAGCCAATTCCCTTGCCGAGCTGCGGATCTCCTTCGCGATCTTTTCATCCTGTTCCGGGCGGATACTCTCTTGCGGCATTCCAGCTCCTCCCAACCATTTTGCTCAGCGGCTATAATTCAACCTGCGGGGGCATCTCTTATACATATAAAAAAGACCTTAAATAGGATCAAGTACCATACCCCCGGTTTAAGATCGGTCGAACATGACTCTTCTCAGGCCTTTGTCTGCCTCAAAAAGTAACAACTCCGTAATATCTGGCTGTAATCCTATTGTGACAATGATCGATTCTAAAATCAATGGTCAGGAATTACCACCTTATCTGAGAAAAAGCAGGTATTCCGCCTTAGTTAGGAACGATTCAGCCTGGGATGGCTTGCCTGGATCAGAGAAGTCAACGAACTTATATCTTCCAAATCATAGTTTAATAGGTTATTGCTGCTTAATATATACCCAAGCTCTCTCATAGCTTGTGCATAAAATATATAATAGCTCATTTGCAACTATATAAGCTGAACTTAAGAATGATGGCGATAGTCTCGCAGTTTGCAAATTTAATGAGTAGGGGGAACGTTTATGAAAGGACTAATCTTGTGCGCTGGCCGGGGGACGAGACTGCAGCCTTCGACTTATACCAAACCAAAGTGCATGCTGCCTGTTAACGGGGAGTATATTCTTGTCTCAATCATTAACAAACTCGTTGCGGCCGGAATTACCGATATTGGAATCGTAGTGAACCCTTCGCAAGGAGAGATCCAAGAAATGATTGGGGATGGGGAGCGGTGGAACGCCTCCTTAACCTTTCTGCTGCAAAAAGAAGCTAAGGGACTGGCGGATGCGGTCAAAAGCGCGCAGCCTTTTGTGGAGGATTCCTCTTTTTTATTGATGCTTGGCGATAATTTGTATGAAGGTGATCTAGAGCCATTGATCCGATCACTGGCTGCAGATCAATCTGCAGCTTCGATACTGCTTCAGCGGGTCAAGGAGCCCCGTCAATTCGGTATTGCCGTGATTGAAGAGGGGAAGATCGTCCATTTGGAAGAGAAACCCCGTGACCCGAAATCGAATTTGGCTATTGTCGGCGTTTATGCTTTGACTGCAGCCATCTGGCCGGCCATTGAGAAGCTTACACCTTCACCACGGGGGGAATACGAGCTAACGGATGCCATTCAAGGGGTGATTTCAGAAGGCGGGCATATTGCGTACAGCATAGCGACCGCCCCCTTTTTTGATATCGGAACCCATGAACGCTGGCTTGAGGCGAATCGGTACAAGATGGACCATGATCCTAAGAACGTCTTGATGCCGTCCTGTAATAACACCTCGGTTCAGTGGATCCCTCCGGTTAGGGTCGATCCGACCGCCCGTATAATGAACAGTATCATTGGACCTCATGTGTATATTGGTCCGAATAGCGTCGTCGAACATTGCATTCTAACCAATAGCATTTTGACGGATCAGGTGTGGTTGTCTCATGTTCATGCGGAGGGGAGTGTTTTTGGATCAAATGTTCATCTGATTGAACAAGAAATTCAGGAGCAGCCTGCCCGTCATATTCTGGGAGATCGTGCAACGGTTACAAGAATCCATCCTGACTTGCAGAATGATTCACAATAAAATCGGATCCGTACTGGGGATTAGTCCAATCCATTCACTGGGGTCATCACATACACTTGGAGTAGTCTAATGCATAAGGCGGCTACACAAAAATACTTTTAAGGGTAGGTGATCCTTGAAAATGATTGAGTTGGTTTTGACGATCAACGATAAAGACGGGAGCTACACGGAGCATGCGGGTGTTGTTCTGGCATCCATTTTTTCCAATACCCAGCAAACGATTAATGTGCACATTGTGCATGATGATTCCTTAAGTGAAGAAAACAAGGGTAAACTCAGCCAGTTGGTGGATCTATTTCACCACAACATCTTTTTTTATCATATTACAATTCCTGAGGATATGTATGAAATTGCTTCCGGCGTGCACAAGATCGACTATTGGACAATAGCTAGTATGTACCGTTTGTTGCTTCCGTTATTTATTCAGACCGACAGGGTTATTTATATGGACTGCGACATTTTGGTCAATATGGATATTAACGAATTGTGGAGCATCGACCTGGGAGAACGGTATTTGGGCGCAGTGCTGGATCAAGGCCAAAATTTGCTGGAGTACTTTACTTCACTTGGCCTTAGTGCGGAGCTGTATTTTAACTCAGGGGTAATTCTGTTTCATCTGGACAATATCCGCAATAAACAGACCTGGTATGAAGAAATGCTCCATTTCTTGCGCTGCTATCCAACGATGACCATGCCTGATCAGGATGTTCTGAATTCTGTTTATAGCTCCAACTATTTGCAAATGGATCAGCGCTTTAATACGTTCGCGCATGCTGAACTCGAGTTAGAGAACAAAATTATTCACTTCGCCGGGGACAACAAATGGTGGGATATTAATTCACCCGCAGCACCGCTATACGCTAAATTCCTTGCCATGACCCCGTGGGCTAGAGAACTTGCATCAGAGCCGGTTTACGAGCCGAAGCAGGCCAATATCCCGCCTGAGCCACCCGCAGAAATTCAGCCTGTAGCAATACAGCTACCGGAAAACCCGGTCGCTGAAGGGGTAGCCCCGGCCCCGCAGAACATTCGCGTAAAGCCGCACAGATGGAAACGCCGCAGATCGTTACGGTTACGGATAAGACGTGGATTGAGACTGAGACGTAGACTGAGATTGAGACTGAGAAAGAAAAGAATGATCCGCGCCAAATACCGTTCTATAAAGCGGTTAGAACTGATCAAGCGTCTACATGTAAAGAAGAAAAAAGCATTGCAAATGAGAAAGAAGAAACTGCAGCTGGTCAAAAAAAAGAGTAAACATGTGATGAAAAAGGTACCTCTGAAAAAAAGCAGATACCATTTGAAGCGTACCTCATAAGGGTCTAGGAGAGCGATCCGCCCGGTGATCCGGATGGATTGGTAGGCAAAGCAGCGGCAAATTGATATAATACCGAATAAATAAGGGTACAGTGCCACGAAAAATTTCCGAAAAGGGGTATCTGTATGTTCAAGATTGGGGCGTTCGCCAAACAGAGCGGCTTGACGGTGAAGACGCTGCGTCACTATGATGAACTCGGCTTGTTAAAGCCTGCGCGAGTAGACGAAGAATCGGGATATCGTTTTTATTCAGCGGAGCAGCTATTGACCACCCGTCGAATTGCGGGATTCAAAGAGCAGGGCTTGACACTCGAGATGATGCGGCCGCTGCTGACCGGACCGACCTCTCTCACTCAAGCTGAGCGTTCGTTGCTTGAGAAGCGGAAGGAGCTGGAACGCCAGATACAAGAGGCTCAGCAGCAACTTGCGGAGGTCGATGAGCGACTCTTGCGGATCGGACGGCAAGCAGATGCTGCAGAGGAAGGGGAATTCTCCCTTCGAAGCGTGGAGTCGGTTCTCGTCGCTTCCGTCCGCGAGACTTTGCCGAAAGACCAATTATGTCTGCTGCTCGACGAACTGAAGCAGTATGTCAGCTCACATGGCGAAGAGTCGGATCGTGAGATGACAATCGTGTGGCACAGGAGAGCTGCTTGCAACGAAGAGCCTTCGGACATTGAGGTTGCTATTCCTGTCTCGAAACCGATCCCTGACAGCCAAAGGGTGAAGATTCATCAATTACCCGGTGTGAAGGAAGCGGCCTCTTATATCCATCGATGCGACCCGTATAAAGACAATTGCAAGGCGAGTGAGACGCTGCGGGCATGGATCGCTGACGAGGGCTACCGGCCACTTGAGACGATTCCGGTCCGTGAGATTTATTTGACGTCGGACAAAGATATCTACGGCCAATTGCGAATGGCGGAAGCGATCGTACCGGTTGAAAGGATCTGAAAAATTTCGAAACCACTCTTGACTCTCCCCTCGTGGGGAGGGTTTATCATGGCATCAACTAAATGATAAGGAGTGGATCTACATGAGTATAAAACGTTTAGAAGGCCGAATCGCAGTCGTAACAGGAGCCAGCCGAGGGATCGGGAGAGGGATTGCGCTTCGTCTCGCCGCTGAAGGTGCGCTCGTCGCCGTACATTACGGAACACGGCGGGATTCGGCTGAGGAGACGGTCTCCGCGATTGAAGCTGCGGGCGGCATAGCTTTCGCCGTTGGCGCCGAGTTGAATTCCCTGGACGGAGTCAATCGACTCCTTCAGATCTTGGATGAGGAACTCATCCGCAGGACAGGCGTCAACCAATTCGATATTTTGGTCAACAATGCCGGAATCGGGACATCCTCTTCATTTGAAGAGACGAGCGAAGAGGACTTCGATCGGCTGTTCGCGATCAACGTTAAGGCGCCGTTTTTTCTTGTCCAACAATCGCTCGGACGCGTGCGGAACGGCGGTCGCATTATCAATATCTCATCCGGAGTGACAAGAATTGCCTATCCGCATATTATGGCCTACAACCTGACCAAAGGCGCCCTCAATACATTTACCTTGCACCTAGCCCAGCTTCTGGGTCCGCGGGGTATCACCGTGAATGCTGTCATGCCTGGCATCGTCGATACAGACGTTAACGCGTCGTGGCTGCATACGCCCGAAGGTCGAAAATATGCCGAAGGAATGTCCGCGCTTGGACGTGTGGGCGAGCCAACGGATATCGCAGATATCGTCGCGTTTGCGGCATCGCCAGACGGTCGATGGGTAACGGGACAGATGCTCGATGCGACGGGTGGGTCGCATTTATAACTTGCCGTTACAGACAGCGCGGAGAACCGTATCATAAGTAGGGCGAAATTTTCAAAGAGATAAAGAGAGAACGAATAGTGATCACTCACACGAATTCTTTTAATAGCAACCAGATGAAAATGGGATATGGTGTTTCGCAAATATGTAATATGAAAAAGTTTGTAGCTGTAATCGCCAGTAATGGCCGCATAATATTATTTTTTCAGAAAAATAACATCTTCTGCTTGCCAGAGGCCGCTGCATTTCCTGCAGCGGCCTCATTAACTTTTCAGCAAATACGGCTGTTCGTGCGAACCTAGCAGCGCTGATTTACGAAAGCATGGCTTATGAACATGCCATAGTACCTGCCCTTGTTTTTAGCTACCGCAGCCTGCGGCCTGTTCCAGAAAGATCATCTTGCCCTGGAATATCCCTCTGTCCCTCCAAGCCCAACCAGAAAAAGCGTACGGATTTTGGGGATGCTCTACGAATCTGTGCAGCAATGGCATTCAGCTTTCCGTCTTAGCTGGCTATGACGTCATTACTACCGCATCGTCAATTAATAACGTAATGATTGTTATGATATTGACATTTAGTACGCAATTGTATAGTATAAAATTACGTAATGATCATTATGATATTAATTAAACACCAGTGAGACTATCAGGCTGTGCCTTATTCTGTGCAGCGAAGCGCTCGGGCATCGGTACGTTAATGCTAGGCCGCTGAAGAGCAAAACATATAACAAATACGAAAGTAAAGGAGCAAATATATGACTAGTAAATTTAATGCAAAGTCAACTGCCGATCAGGTGCTTTCCGGCGTAGATCTCAAGGGGAAACGATTTCTCATTACGGGTGTTTCATCAGGCATTGGCCTCGAAACTACCCGATCACTGGTCGCTCACGGCGCCAGCGTCGTTGGCACGGTTAGAGACCTTGTCAAAGCGGAGTCGTCCACGGCATCGGCCCTTAACGCTGCGGTTCAAGGAGGCGGCAGCCTGGAATTGATCGAACTTGATCTCGCATCCCTGCAAAACGTTCGCTCCTGCGCGGATAAGCTGTTGGCGATCGGCCAGCGGTTCGACGTCATTATCGCCAACGCCGGCGTCATGGCAACCCCGTTCGGCCGGACGGCCGACGGCTTCGAAGTCCAGTTTGGGACGAATTATCTTGGCCATTTCGCTTTGATCAATCGGATCGAGTCACTGCTCGCCGATAACGGACGATTGATTGTGCTGTCTTCCCAAGCTCATCGTGCCGCTGATATTGATCTGGATGACCCGAATTTTGAGCATCAGGAATACGACCCGTTTGTTGCCTATGGCCGATCGAAAACGGCTACTTCTCTCTTTGCAGTGGAATTTGATAAACGGCATCGTAACCGTGGTATCCGGGCAGCCTCGGTGATGCCCGGGAATAGTCCTACCGATCTCCCGCGCCATTTCTCGCAGGAAGACATGGAGGGTCTGTTCGAGAACGTTGCCCAAGCCCGCGCTGAGGCGGCCTTCCGGCAGCGGAGCTCAAAGAAATTCCACAGGCAGCGGCTACGTCGGTTTGGGCTGCAGTCGTGGCTGACAAAGACGAAATCAGCGGACGTTACCTTGAAGATTGCGCAGTCGCACCGGTTGATGACACCCCAAACCCGTTTGCCGATGGCGTAAGATCGTATGCGCTTGACGTTAACAAAGCCGAGCAGCTTTGGGCAAAAAGCGAGGAATTGATAAGCGCCAAAGGTGCGAATTTATGACCGTGATCGGCATCATTGGCGCGGGCGAAGTCGGCAGCCAGATCGCGCGTGCGGCGATCACGAACGGGTATGAGGTCGTCATTGCCAATTCGCGGGGACCCGAGACGTTGAAGGGCCTCATTGATGAGCTTGGCCCGTCAGCACGTGCTGCAACAGCGGCCGGCGCTGCCGAGGCTGGAGACTTCGTCGTCGTAGCCGTCCCCCTCAAGCTGGTCAACGACATGCCTGTGGAGCAGCTCGCGGGCAAGATCGTGCTTGACACGAACAACTACATGCCTTGGCGTGACGGACATTTTCCCATGATCGACTCGGGTGAGATGACCGTTCATGAGCTTCGTCAGAAGCAGCTTCCTGCCTCGAAGGTGGCGAAGGCCTTTACCCACATCCAGGCCCCCCGCCTCTTCATTTCGAGTAGACCCGCTGGCGACCCTAACCGCCACGCGTTGTCGGTCTCGAGCAACTTTCCTGAAGCCATCGAACTCGTAACGCGGCTGTACGACCAGTTCGGTTTCGATACGGTCGACAACAGTCCGCTGAGCGAGTCATGGCGCAGCGGACCCGGCCAGCCCGCTTGGATAGCGCACGCGCACCAGACCCGTGCTGAGCTGGCCGCCAATCTCGCAAGGGCGAAACGGATCATCTTGAAGTGAGTTTGCTAATAGGGGATAGATTATTGAAGACCATTGCTATAATTGACTTTTGGCAGGTATGGATTCCGTATTGCTATGGTTTCAAGAACACAAGAGAAGCTGGATCAATATGCTTTAGAGTTAAGTGAGCTGGGTATTGAAGCTAGAGGGTTTGCTGCTGATATTACAAGCGAAATGGAGCTTGCAAGGGCTTATCATGTGGTGAGAAGCGGCAGAAGACACCTATCCTGAAGGTATTATGCAATTTATAAATTAAAGTAGCTGCAAACAAAAAGGCTCCCATTTATCGGGAGCCTTTTTGAATTTGCTTAGGAAGACTTTCCAGACAGTGCAGAACTGCCGGCAGGCCAGGTGGAGAGCGCTTGCTCGGCAACAGCTTCCAGCATGTTGCGGCTGAAGCCGGCCTTGGCTTGAACAGCCATACCGTGGAGCACAGCCATCACGAATGCAGCTAACGCAGCACAGTTCGCATTCTCCGGCAGATCTCCCTCTTGCTTCGCCCGTTCGAAACGATCACGCAGGGAAGTCTCCCCGTCCGCACGTGCATCGACCAGTGCTCGTCGAATCGGTTCGGATTCATCCGAGCCGGCCAAGTCACCGTGGACATATAGACACCCCTTGTGATCCGGGTAACGCGTTTGCAATTCGGCCGCCCCGCGAAAGATACGTGCGACCACCTCCCGCGAGGTCGGCAGCTCCAGCGCCGCCGGAAAGAAATCGTGGTAGTGCTCGTAATAGCGTTCAAGAACCTGGAGGAACAACGCCTCCTTGTTGCCAAACGCGGAATAGAGCGCTGGGCGTTCGACACCCGTAGCCTGCGTCAGGTCCGTGTACGACGTGCCTGCGTACCCTTTTTTCCAAAACACGTAAAGTGCTGCGTCCAGTGCCTGATCTATATCGAATTCGCGGTTACGTCCCATTTTTTTAATCACCTAGCCTTTTTCGTGAAGGTCAAATTTCATACAGCTGCAAGTTCATTTTTATATTCTTTATCATAACACACGTTACAGAATGCTGCCAATCCATTGCGCAGGTAAACACCATATAAAATAATGATCGTTATGTTATTGACAATCTGCACCAAATCAGATAATATCATTTATCATAACGATCGTTATGATATTTTGCGGATAAAAGGAGCAGATCATATGTCGACGAATGAAGGAAGATTCAGTGGTAAGGTTGCTTTGATTACAGGAGCTAGCCGCGGGATGGGGGCTGAAATAGCTAAAAAATTAGCTGCAGGCGGAGCGGAATTTATAGGCGTTCATTACGCAACGAATAGAGATGTGGCTTTGAAGGTTGTTGAAGAACTTAAGGCGCTGGGCGCAAAGTCGGCAGCTCTGGAAGCAGAATTAAACACGGGTATTGCCGGTGTTAACATGCTTTGGTCCGCTTTTGAAGAGGCTGTCCGTTCAGAGATGGGTTCTGTGCAATTGGACATCCTGATCAATAACGCAGGGATTGCACCGGACATTCCTTTCGAAGAAACGTCGGTAGAAACGTTTGAAGATGTCATTAATGTTAACCTTAAAGCTCCTTACTTTCTTATTCAAGCAGCCAGCCCGTTTATACGGAATGATGGGCGGATCATTAACCTTTCAACGGGCTTTACTCGAGTGGCCGGTCCAGCGCGTTCTATTTATGCGGCTTCCAAAGGAGCTATTGAGACACTTACCTTGGCCTTGGCTCCCCTTTTTGCAGCAAAAGGTATTACGGTTAATGCAGTAAGGCCGGGAGTTACGGCTACGGATATGAACAAGGATTGGCTCGCAGACCCGGCAGTTTACGCTGAGGCAGCTTCAATGTCTGCTTTTGGAAGAATTGGTGCCACTGAGGACGTTGCAGATATCGTTGTATTTCTATCCTCTGAGGAAGCGCGATGGATTACGGGGCAGTTCATTGATGCTACCGGAGGAACCAGACTTTAAGAACAGCAAGAGGATCAGGAGCAGGACGAAGGGGTCCTGCTCACAAGCAGGTGCCGACTAAAAATAACGCCATCGCAGACATAAACATCTGGCGAGTCGTGAACCACTGCTGCAGCAATGCGGTCACCGGCACCAGTACGCCGATCACGAGCATATACCCGTCGATAAATATTATATGGTAGAAGCAGAAATGTTGAATCCCCGCATCAAACCAAGAAACGCCATGTACTTGCCTAACTCTGGCTACAGAGATATATTCAATGCAGATGATACAGGTTCAGATCTTATACTTATTAACTAAGGAGAAGCAGCCTTGCGTAAGAAGAAGTATGTTGGTATATCCTCAATTACATTGATTGTGATTATGGTCGTTCTATTCTTCAGCATGAAAAATGTTCTTTTCGACGGCTCTTATAACAAATCAGAGGAACAGGCCACCACAACAACCAGTGAGATGATTAACGAGACAGAGAAACCAGCTGCCACATAGCAGATGACTGGATCAAGGGATATCATTTTACTATCAGCGGGTATAATACTGATCCTAACTCCTCCAAAACACGTCTGCTGCTAAGAGTTATGGGTATCTCGCCGAATTCTCCTAATCGTGAGAATGACAGTTTGAGAATGAGCGCTTTCTTTGATGTCAAAACAGGTGCATTGATGAGCGCTACTGAGATGACAGGCTTCGACAAGGATGGGAATACCATGTGGAAGAATATTGAGCTTAAATACTGATTCATAAAAATACAACATATTACCAAATAAAGAGTTATTATTGATGGAACTTACCGTGCGTTTATTGATACTGGAAATATCCATTCTTCAGGTGAAGTATACGCTGAGTATATTCTTTACTCCCCTGAACGGCGGTTACGGCAATTGGAACTACTTAAGGCATCATAATATACCTCACAAACTGAATAAGATGTACATTCTTCGTTACATTTCTTCTTTAGAGCTCTATAATTCCAATAACCCATTATTTTTTCTCCGATCAATCCAAGTTGCTTGTAATATTCTGCACTCCGTCTAGGAATGTCACTGGCCCTCATCTTGGATATGGGATAAGCATCAAATATTAACATTCAGAAAGCATTCGAGAAACCTGTCCTCGAGATAGTAGGGGATGAGAGTTCTTAGTGGAAATTAAAAACCTGAAAGCGAAGTAAGTGATCAAGCACTCTTACCTTTCTCTAAACATGGAGGATTGTCGTGGACAACAGAAGGTTCATTAAAGCCTATATAAGTTGGAAAAAAGACCCCAGCAGGTTTCCAGTAAACGAATGGATGCGTGACATCGTTGTAAATTATGGTGAAATCAAGGATAAGACAATTTATGGTGATACGTGGACGGTGCTGGTTAGGGTAACAAGACATATTGAGGGTACGTGGGATACTTATGCTGACGTAGCTTTTATAGTTGACGAAGCACCATGGCAATTACTCAAAACAGGTTATAGCTTTAATCTCTGGGCAGGAAAGGATATTGCAATAGTCACTATAGTTTGATTCATTAAGGGGCTAAGATAATGGACGATAATAGGAAATATGCTTTGGTAACACTTTGTATGTTAAAACTTCGTTTCCAGAATGAACTACAAGTAGATTTAATGAACATTCAAAAGAAAACAAAAGAGTTAGTAAATATGGGACTGGATGAGCAATCCATTATAACTTCTATTCAACGCTTACAAGACAGGGGACATGTTAAAAACAATAGTGAGAATTTACTGTTAGCTTCAGGAATTGTGCATCATTATATAGAGATTCTTCAGTATGACGATGAAGATAATATCGAAGAAACCTTAGGCATATTAGAGAATCGTATTCGGAACCATACAGAGCACCGGAGATACGACTTGTAAAATGTATTCGAAATTTCCTAAATCCCCATCCTCCAGCACAACTCCTTAAAAACCTCAGTCGCCCGTCTCATCACTCTCTTCATATCTTCATCCCTTATCACCTCTAACTCATGCTCCTCCCCATTAACGATAAAATTCAACTCGCCAACAAACACTACAATCTCAAGACCAGGATTATAATCTGTATGTATTAGCAGTAATAGATCACTTAATGATATCTCAGTGCCAAACTCTGTCTTATGCTCATAGATGTATAACGCACGAATCATAGAGTTAAGTGCTGAATGACAAAGAAAGAACGCAGTTTTATACTGCTTATGATTTCTCATAATATAAGCTAGCTTCATGTGATATTGAGCAAGCTCTGTATAGTCGTTAATTTTCTCTTGCATGCTTCTTCCCATAGTAAAGGCCTCCTACACCGCTTTTGGAAAAGTATTACACAATTATAATACCTATAGATATTAAAATAAATAATAATATTTATTGTTTGGTGTTTACCTTTAGGAAACTTGTCTACACTTTTGACATAGAGAGGTGAATACCGTGATGGATAAGCAAATACTGAAACTCGTAGGAACCCGGATTCGTGCTCTTCGGAAAGAGCGGGGCTTGTCGCAGGAGGCGCTTGGGGAGAAAGGCGGATTTCATTTTTCATACATAGGACAGATTGAGCGTGGTGAGAAGAACGTTTCTTTATTGAATTTATATAAGATAGCAGAATCGCTTGAAGTTAATTTAATTCAGTTGTTTGCGTATCAGAATGAAGAGTTTATGGTTACCTCGGCGGAGAGCGATATTCAAGATATTGTAGGTATGCTTCGTGACGCTAATGATGAGAAGATACGCGTGGCGAAAAATGTACTTAAAGAATTATTATGAGATCCGTCCCTCAGAGCAAATGAGGTCATTTAAAACAAACGCACAAGCCAGTGGCTTGTGCGTTTTGCTGTAGCTTAAGTATAGTTCTTATTTTATGATTAATGGCAATAGTCTGAAGTTTGAGGCGTAACAAAAAATATCTTTAATAAAGAAATGTCGCTTTAACTAGCGTACAATTTATGGGTCATAGGAGGAAAAAATGACTGAATTATTAGCTCCAGCAGGAAATATGGAAGCTTTAAAAGCTGCAATTTCTAATGGTTGTGATGCAATATACTTAGGAATGCAAAAATTTGGTGCACGTGCATATTGCGGGAGCGAATCCAACAGTGGCAGCGGTCAGATTATGGCGTACATAAATGCCCGGACGGCAGACTCTGCGATTGGGGTATTCCGCGTACAAAGTTTTGCATGTTGGTTAATCATGAAAATGATTTTCGTATTGCTGACCAGTATATCGCTGTCTTCCTTGCTAATCGTTCAGCTTAACATAAAAGAACAAGAAAGAGCCGCCCAGTACTGGGCGGAAAAAATGACTGAATTATTAGCTCCAGCAGGAAATATGGAAGCTTTAAAAGCTGCAATTTCTAATGGTTGTGATGCAATATACTTAGGAATGCAAAAGTTTGGTGCACGTGCATACTCATCTAATTTTGATTTAGAAACGTTAAAAGAGGCTGTTTCGTATGCGCACCTGAGGAACGTTAAAATCTATGTTGCAATGAATACCATCGTTTTTGAAAACGAAGTTGAAGAGATGAAAGAGCAGATACACGAATTAAATAAAATCGGTGTTGATGGCATTATCGTCCAGGACCTGACTGCTTTCGATTATATCGTTAAAAACTTTCTTGATATGGAAGCACATTGTTCAACTCAAATGGGAATAGACGATTTAGACGGAACCTTATTATTTAAAGAACTTGGTGCTAAAAGAGTTGTTCTGTCCCGTGAGGTCAAGGTTGAAAAAGTAAAAGAGATCAAAAGAATAGCTGAAATTCCTTTAGAAATTTTCGTTCACGGTGCTTTATGTGTATCTTATTCGGGAAACTGTCTAATGTCAGGATTACTCGGCAATCGATGCGCAAATCGCGGAAGATGTGTGGGTTCATGCCGTAAGGAGTATGAACTAATCGATAAGACAACAGATACATCTTTAGGGAAAAGCTATATTCTATCTACTAAGGACTTAAACACCATCGATTATATCCATGATTTAAAAGAAATCGATTCTTTAAAAATAGAAGGCCGAATGAAGGCGCCTACGTATGTTGCTAATGTTGTATCCAAATATCGCAAGGCCTTAGATCATAAAATAACCGAAGAAGACAAAGAAAATCTGAAAAAAACATTCAATAGAACATTTACTAAAGGGTATTTGTTTCACGAAGACAGGAGAAATATTACAAACATCTTAAGACCTAATAACTTTGGTTATGAAATTGGAACAATCAGCGGGATTGTTAAAGACATGTATGAAATAACACTTACACGTCCTTTAAATCAGAACGATACCATTCGAATCAGTCACAACAATGAAGATGTTAATTTAACGGTTGCAAAACTGTACGATAAAGATGGCGAATTAATCAACAAAGCAGAGGATGTCTGCTATATCAAAATCAAAGAAAAGATGTCTAAGGGAGATTTAGTATATAAAACGAAGGATTATTTCTATAACAAAGAATTAGAAGCATCACTGGAAAAAGAATTTAAGCGGTTTAACCTCGATATTAGAGTATATGCATGTCCAGATTCAAAGCTTGTCATAGATGCGGAAGGCTTAGGCTTTAATTATTCCTATGAAAGCGAGGAAATACTGGGCGAAGCCATTAATAATCCAACAACGAAAGACCAGGTAATCAAGCAATTCTCAAGATTAAATGATACGATATTCGAACTTAGTCATGTCGAGTATGAGGAATGCAATGCATTTATTCCAGCTAAACTGTTAAATGCAGCAAGAAGAGACATTGTACTGGGCTTGTATGACTTAAAGCTTAACAGCCAGCAGAAAAGAACCAAGGCTTTGGAAGCAAAAGAAAAAATAAGTTTTGCCCATGGAAAACCATACCTTACGGCCTCTGTAACGACTAAGGAACAGTACGATGCTTGCGTGAGCTGTGGAATTAAGGAAATCTATTACGAAAATGTGGTTAGAAGAAATCAGAATGATTATAAGGAACAAGAAGGACAGCTACTAATTGGAGGATATGGGGGGATTAATCACTATAGAGAAACAAACCCGTTTGTTACGGACTATTCTCTAAATGTTATTAATGCCACTAGTTGCTATGAATTATATAAATTAGGTGCTAAACGAGTCACTTTATCTTATGAATTGAATAAGAGCCAAATTGAAGATTTAATGAATGCCTATTATAAAGAAAATGACGGCTATCCTGCACTGGAAATGATTGTATATGGCAGGGCTCCTTTGATGTTTACGAAATATTGTCCGATGAAAAAAATGAATCAATGCAGAATTTGCAAAACGAAGAGCTATGAGTTAAAAGATGAGCACGGAACGTTCCCTATCGTTTCCCATAATGATTGTACAACGACTCTCCTTAATGGGAAGACGCTTAATCTGTTGGATGAGCTACCAAACATCAAAGGAATCGAGGCGCTCAGATTAAACTTCACAGTTGAATCCAAAGAGCAGGTTGTGAAGGTCATTAATATGGCGTCAGGCAAATTAAATGGCTCAATGAATAATGCTGTCTTTAATCAGGAAACAGACACAAGAGGACATTTTAATAAAGAGATTGTGTAGTCGTGGAATTCATTAAATGTTCTAAAATCAATCCTAAGGATGAACTTCAGATGAAAATATTATTAGTTGAAGATGATAAGACGATCGCGTCGGGACTGGAATATTCGCTGCAGCAAGAGGGTTATTGGACCGTTCTCTGCCATGATGTCGCTTCAGCCCGAAAGGTGCTCGCCGAAGACATCGATCAGTTCACTTTGTGCCTGTTCGATTTACAGCTTCCAGACGGAACGGGCTATGAATTATGCAAGATGGTGAAGGAACGACGGGATATTCCGGTCATTTTCTTAACGGTGATTGATGATGAGGTCAATGTTGTGATGGGACTCGATATGGGAGCCGATGATTACATTACCAAACCTTTTCGGGTTCGCGAGCTTCTCTCCAGGATCAAATCCGTCTTGCGGAGATACCAGAAGCTGTCCCACGCCGGAGCGGTCATCGACATTGACAATGTGCGCATCCATACGCTGGAAGGCAAAGTATATAAAAACGGTGCCGAAATTTCGCTAACCGCCTTGGAATACCGCTTATTGCTGATCTTTGGCAACCACGTTGGACAGGTCCTCACCAGGAATCAGCTCTTGGAGCAAATCTGGGACGTGGCCGGCGACTTCGTGAATGACAACACGTTAACGGTCTATATCAAAAGGCTAAGGGAAAAGCTGGAGGATAATCCAGAGCAGCCGGCTCTGATCAAAACGGTACGCGGTTTAGGCTATAAGGTTGGTGATTAGATGCTGCGCAATCGGGAAAATCAAATATTATTACTCGTCATGGGTTCGATCAGCTTATCGGCGATCGTCATTGCTGCTTTCATTTCGTCTGTCACCGCAGCCCTGGTTATTATTGTATCCGTGCTGCTTACCGGCACAGCTTTATTATTCACAAAACGGAGATATTACGAGCTAGAGAAGCTGTCCGTCTATTTGCGGGAGATTAGCAGCGGCCAGGCCTCCCTTGACCCTCGCGATAATCAAGAAGGTGAGCTTAGCATCTTAAAGAATGATATTTACAAGGTGACACGCATGCTCTCCGAGCATCGTTCGCTATTGCAGCGGGATAAGCTTCAACTGACCGATGCCATCTCCGATATTTCACATCAGCTCAAAACACCGATCACCTCTATGACAGTCATGGCAGATCTGTTAAGCGCCCCTGATCTGCCTCCACTCAAAAGAACGGAGTTCACCCATCATATTCGCATTCAGCTTGAACGGATCGATTGGCTTGTTTCATCCTTATTAAAGCTAGCGAAAATGGAAGCGGGAACTATCCCGTTCAAAAAAGATCGAATACACATGGAAACCCTAATCCAAAAGGCACTGGAGCCGGTTATGATTCCGATGGATATTAAGGGACAGACCGTTTCCATCACAGGGGATGACAACGTCTCTTTTGCCGGCGATTTCCATTGGACTGCTGAAGCGGTTATCAATATTTTGAAAAATGGAGTGGAGCATACACCTGAGGGCGGTGCGATTACCATCACATTTTCCGACAACGTGCTATTTACGGAAATCGTTATTGCTGACAACGGAGAGGGCATTCCGAAAGAGGATTTGCCTTATATTTTCAAACGTTTTTATAAAGGAAAAAATGCTAATGAAGGAAGCATCGGTATAGGGCTTGCGATGGCTCACAGCATCATTGCAAGCCAGAACGGCGTGATTGATGTAACGAGCGACAGTGGGACTGGTACAGAGTTTCGGATCAAATTTTATAAGCATGTGATTTAACAGCACTCCGTAAGTGACTGAACTGTCACCTCCAACGTCACTGTAAAGTCATTTTGGACAGATAAAATGATATTTATCAGATGAACGATGGAGGTACAACTATGCAAGTGAAGCAGCAGCGCAAGATTACTTATATTATCACGATAGGCTACGCCCTGATTATTCTTTATTTTATGTTTTTTGCTTTCGGCAGAGCGGATACTGTAGATCAAACCAGTCAGTACACCTTTATTTTTTTGCCGGACGATTTTTTTAGGGTGCCGGGTCTTTCCGATCTTCTACATCCTACACTGATGGACTTGGTGGGTATTGGAAATATCGCAGCCTTCATACCTTTTGGCATACTGTTTCCGTTGTTATACCGCACCAGCTTTGTTCGCTTCATGACAGGGTTTATCCTGTCCATTCTTGTGGTGGAGACCATCCAGGCACTAACATTCCTCGGCAGCTTTGACACGAACGACGTCATAAAGAACTCATTGGGCGCTGCTATTGGATTCGGGGCGTACCAGATTGGCTTCCGTACAAAAAACTACTGGAGAAATATCACTGCTACGGGAATTGCCAGTGCTGTCATAATGCTCGGCGTGTGGGGGGTCTTCGGAGTAGTTGATCAAGTGTTCACCAAAGAGTTGGCCCCTTTTGTAGCGATAAACGAATGGGAAGATAGTACCGGAAATCGATTAACGGGAACCAAACAGGACAGTCTTAAGATTGGCGGTCAAGACGTGACACCCCAATATAATGTGTATGGCATCGAAGGTAAAAAGAAGGAAACATATACGTATTCGCTAGGCAATAAGGGAGAGCTGTATCTTAGCTTGAATTATGGAATTCCTGATCATAAGGATTTTCAGGGCAGCCTTAAGGTTACCGTTGACGGGCATGAGCTCCTGTCTGTATCTGCAGAAGATCAGCTCCATGAGCCGGACAATAGGATCCTTCATCTCACCGGGGCTAATGAGCTTAAGATAACCATTGAGGGGAATGAAATCCTTTGGGATGTTGGATATAGAGAGATGGTATATAACTGGAATTGAGCATCTAGGGAAGGAGGGATGGCAATGGAGATTTTAACAATTGAAAATTTGTCCAAAATATACGGCACAGGCGAATCGGCGGTGAAGGCGCTTGATGATGTTTCCTTTTCGGTCCAAAAAGGTGAATTCGTCGTAATTATCGGACCTTCCGGATCGGGGAAATCGACACTCCTTCATATGCTGGGCGGTGTGGATCGACCGACTGGCGGGAAAGTGTATGTTCAGGATACGGATATGTATACCTTGGACGAAACGCAGCTGGCCATCTTCAGACGCAGGCAAATCGGGCTGATCTACCAGTTTTTCAATCTGATTCCCGTCCTGACGGTGGAAGAGAATATTACGCTGCCGCTCTTGCTGGATCAACAAAAGGTAGATCAAAAGCAATTGGCTGATCTTGTGAATACGTTGAATTTGCAGCATCGATTAAACCATCTGCCGAATCAGCTATCCGGCGGACAGCAGCAGCGTGTCTCGATTGGCAGGGCGATCATCGGCAATCCTGCGATCATGCTGGCCGACGAACCCACCGGGAATCTGGACAGCAGGAATAGCAGCGAGATCGTCGATTTATTGAAAATGCTGAATAAGACCTATCATCAGACACTGATCGTAATCACGCATGACGAACGGATCGCCCTGCAAGCCGACAGAATCATTTCAATTGAAGATGGGAGGATTGCCAAAGACGAGGTGATAAGGCGATGAATATTGTCAATACATTAACCATCCGGCATCTGAAGCAGAACAAGAGACGAACACTTGTGACTATTCTTGGCGTAATTATTTCGGTATCCATGATGACCGCTGTCATTACGCTTATTTTTTCCTTTGCGGATTTAATGATCAGACAAACTATCACAGATACAGGGGAGTGGCATATTCAGTATCAAGATATAACCAAGGAACAGCTTGCGGCGATAAAGGGCGATGATGCAACCAAAACGGTTGCAATCACAAGAGACCTTGGGTATGCCCCATTAGAAGGGGGACAAAATTCCAATAAGTCGTACTTGTTCATTAAGGAATATGATGTGCAAGGGTTCACACAATTTCAGATTGAAATAAGCAAGGGGCGTCTTCCGCACACGGACAAGGAGGTTGTGATCTCCGAGTCTGTTGCAACAAATGGCAAAGTGAAGTACGAAATCGGCGACCGTCTAACGCTTCGCGTCGGCGACCGATTCGAACAAGGGGGCGATCATCCCCTGGATCAGACGGAACCGCTGCGCAGGGAAGACGGCACATTGACCGAGACATTACAGCATAGCAGAATTAAGGATTATACGGTGGTAGGCTTCATTAAACCTCCGGTGTCGGAACCGGCTCGGGCCTCGGGTTATACGATCATTAGCTATGTCGATGATCATATCATCGGAGGGGACGATCGGGTCGATGCGTCGGTGGTCTTGCAGCAGGTCAATCCGTTCTTGTTCGCACATGCGGAGAAGCTGGCTGAGAAAAACCAAATGGACACTGTCCAATATAATAACGATTTGCTTCGTTATTATGGCTTGTCCAGCAGCGGAGCCTCATCCAGCATGATGTTCTCATTATCGGCAATCATTATGGGGGCCATTATAATTGGCTCGGTTGGGCTCATCTATAACGCTTTTGCGATATCCGTCTCGGAACGCTCCCGCCATTTAGGGATGCTCGCGAGCGTGGGGGCGACGAAAAGGCAGAAGCGAAATTCCGTATTTTTTGAAGGTATCGTCATTGGTTTGATCAGCATTCCCATTGGCATCTTATGCGGTCTTGCCGGAATCGGAATCACCTTTTCGTTCATGAACACAATGATTGAAGGGGCATTATGGACTAGTGAAAAGCTGAGGCTTATCGTCACGCCGTTATTGCTCTTGATTACTTGTCTTGTTTCGATGCTGACGATTTTCGTTTCGGCGTATCTCCCGGCGATTAAAGCATCCAGGGTATCTCCCATGGACGCGATTCGCCAAACCACCGACGTAAAGCTTACGGCCAAAGCAGTGAAGACGTCGAAGATCATTCGTAAGCTCTTCGGAATCGAAGCAGAAATCGGGCTGAAAAACTTAAAAAGGAACAAACGAAGATATCATGTTATTCTTTTTTCGCTGGTCATCAGCATCGTTTTGTTTTTGACGATATCGTTTTTCACGACTGGCCTGACACAATCTCTGGCATTGTCGCTGGAAGGCATCAATTACGATATTGAAGTGTCGTCCAGTAATGGCGAAAGACTAGATGACCGGTTGATGCAATCGCTTGTATCTCTGGATGGCGTCACGGAATACAACGTGAGTCATGAGTTAGTCAGGAACGCTTGGGTCGATGCAGCAAGCATCGCCGACGAGTTGCAAGAGAAGGTTAAGCAGGATAAAAGTATGCTGCAAGACGGGAAATACCCTTACGAAATTAAGCTCTATGCACTGAATGATTCGAGCCTGCAAGCCTATGCTAGAGCGGCTCACGCAGATTACGAACAGCTTACGGATCTGGATCATCCCGCCGCAATCGTGATGGATACGATTCATTACAAAGATATAGATACGGGTAAATATATTCAGACGAAGTCCATATATGCGAATATCGGTCAACATATCGAGCTAACGAGTTTTTTTAATGAGAGCGGGGAAGAAACGAAGGCAAATAAAGTGATAGTTGCCGCATTGACGGATAAGGCACCGATGGGGATGAGCCCGGTAGGCGTAGGCGGGTTAAATATGATCGTGTCGGAACGCGTCATGAATCGGCTGGCAGACGGCGAGGAGCTGGCTAACGCTTCGATGTATCTCCATTTGAAAAGCACGGAACCGGTGAAAACGCAGCAGGAAATTGAAGCGATGAATGAGACCAATCTGAATGTCTACAATGTATATCAATCCAGAATAAGAGAAGAACAACAGATTCTGCTGATGAACGTCTTTTCTTACGGTTTTATCGTATTAATCTCTGCGATTTCCGTTGCGAACATCTTTAATACGATCTCAACAGGGCTGGCTCTTCGCAAACGGGAATTTGCGATGCTGAAATCGGTAGGCGCGACGCCAAAGGGGTTTGCAAAAATGCTGAACTATGAGAGTGTTTTTTATGGGGTCAAGTCGCTCTTGTATGGGCTTCCTGTCAGTTTCGCCGTGATGGTTCTGATCTATAAAGCATTTGCGAACAAATTCAGCTATGGGTTCACCCTGCCCTGGATGAGCATTCTGTCTGTCATTGTGTGTGTATTTGTCATTGTCAGCTCTGCGGTTGTTTATTCCGGAGCTAAAGTAAAAAAGGAGAATATTATTGATGCATTAAAGCAAGAGAATATATGATTCACTTACTTCACCCAGAGGAGGAGACGTTACCCGACGTCACACACAATCATGCGAGTCGACCGATTGCTCTCCATGCTGCTGATCATCTCCGGTAAAGGTACGGTAACGGGCAAGGAGCTTGCCGAGCATTTCGAGGTATCCTTGCGGACGATCTACCGGGATATCGAAAAAATAAGCGAAGCCGGCATACCGGTTGCATCGTCCAGCGGCAAGGGCGGAGGATACTATATTATGGACAGCTATAATATAAGCGGGAGTCCGATAAGCACAAACTGACTCTGGATATGTCCCATTTCAGCATGGAGCAGGAAATTAAAGAATACATTGGGATCATAAGCAAGGCCATCACGGATAACAGGCTGCTGGTGTTCGACTATATCAACAGGGATATGGAATACCTGGAACGAACGGTAGAGCCAAGCTGGATTGACTTTCGCCATGGAGATTGGTATGTGATAGGCTTTTGCCGGGTCAGAGAGGATTACCGCAGATTCAAGCTCGTGCGGATCAAGCAACTGAAGCAGGGGCCGCCTTTTGCAAAAAGAGAGCTGCCGGAAGACCAAATCGCCGAGGTTATTAAGCAAAGCTATTCGCAGCGGGACATACAGGTTGTACTCAGATTCACTTCGCGAATTGGTGCGCAGCTTCCCGAGTATTTTGAGAAAGAGAAGATTAGCCGGCGTGAAGACGGCTTCTATCTCGTGACGGATACTTATCCTTATGAGGAGGGTCTGCTGAAATTCATTCTAAGCTTCGGCAAGGAGTGCGAGCTGCTGGAGCCTCGTGAATTACGGACGGAGCTGCAGCAATATATGCAGAATATGCTTCTATCTTACAATGACTGACGCCCTGGTGTCAGTCATTGTGTTCTATAGTAGGGATATCGGCGGAAAGAATACATAACGCCCGCTATAACTAGGCTAGGAGTGAAACGATTAAATGAAAGCCGGCATTGTGTACAATGATTGCAATGAATGGGATATGGAGAACACACGAATAGAACTGATACGGAAGCTGCAAAGATTGGAGGAGGAAGGCTATATCCTGCGTGAGGGAGAAAGGTTACACGACTTTACCTCTCTGATGCTGCGGCATATTGGCGATCCGGAGTCAGAGCTCCGCGAGCATATCTATTCCACTTTTCACATATGGCTGAAGCGCGATAATAAGTTCTCCTGTGAGGAAATGCGGCAACTTTTGGCTGTCCTGATGGATGACCGGCATTTGTTCTATCGGATTGGAACCGAAGATGACAATAGCGTACTCACCAGGGCGTTTGCGGTTCTGCCTGTCGTTCTTATTGTACAGCGGCACAGGAATAATTCATTCTTGACTCCAAATGAGTTCCGGCATCTAAAGTATTCGCTGCTTCGCTACTACCAGGAGGAGAAGGACCTGCGCGGTTATCTGGCAGTTGAAGGCTGGGCTCATGCCGCGGCCCACGGGGCGGATGCCCTGGAGGAGCTGATCCGCTGTCCGGAAAGCGATAGTACGGTGCAGCGCGAGGTGCTGGGGGCGATTACAGGGATGCTGCATAACGGTGTCCGGATTTTTGACGAGGAGGAAGACGAGCGCATGGCCAGCATTGTGGACACGATGATTAGCGAAGCGCTGCTTCCGCAGCAGGAGATTGCCGACTGGATTCATAGCTTGTCGCTGTGTACGGAATGGCCGGATACGCGCGCACAGAGAGTCGCCAGAGTAAACGGGAAAAATTTTGTGCGCAGCCTGTATTTTAGAACGAGGGCCCACAATGACGGAAATAATCTTATTCTTACCGGTGCCATGCTGACGGCTGAAGCTAAATTAAACTGCTTTAAAGAGGCTAATTAAGAAGTGCGCTAGAAATGATACATATGGAGGTAATTAAGTTTGAGTACTCACTACTATTTCAGTTGGTTTAATCATTTTTTTCCAGAGAAGCTGGTCCATTGTTTGCAGGAGGATATACAAGACAGACAATCGCTTGTTATGATTAGCGCTGACCCGTCTGGTTACACAGATGAGCCAATTAACTTTGATGAACTTTCTGAATGGACATGGCTGAATCAGGCTAACATTATTTTTGATGAATATCATTTCATTGATTACCGTATGCAGAAGGAGGATGCCCAGAGGTTAATTCACAACGCTTCTGTCATTTTTTTATGCGGTGGGTATCCTGTTTTGCAGAGCGGTTTTTTGGCGGATTATGAATTATCGGATATTATTAAGAACAGCAATGCCGTTATACTGGGTGCCAGCGCCGGTGCGCTGAACATGGCTGCCAAATGGTTAAGCATGAATAACACTGGCGATGAAGTTGAAACAAGTACGATTTATGAGGGGATTGGCTTTGATCATTTTGCCTATGAATCCCATTCTAAGCGTGGCTACGCCACGTTTGTTCAAGGCTATCTGTTCCCCTTGTCTGAAGAGATTGATGTTTATGCGGCAGAACAGGAGAGCGCTATACGTGTAAAGGACGGCAAAATAGAAACAATGGGTCCTTTATATTTGATTTCCCGCTCAAAGATTCAGAAATTGGTTGAGACGCTCTAATTAGGGAGAGGGGCTACCGAAATGAAACACTCTTCAAAAGCAGAAAACATTCTTCTACAGATCAATAGTAAAACGAAGCTAGGCGACTTACGAAAAATCGCGAAGGACATTAAAAAAGATCACGAACTAGCTATGGAACTTTGGTCAACCGAAGAGTTTTTGCCCAGACTATTAGCAATCTTAATTATGGATAAAAAATTCCTTTCACAAGAAGTGCTAAATAAGCTTGATAAGGATATGCAGACGCATAATTTTGATGAGCGAAATAACTTAATGGATTGGTTAATGGCTAATCAGCTCACCAAAGACAAAAAGACAATTGCATTAATGGAGTCATGGGAAAATAGTCCTTCTGCTCTTCAACGGCGAGCTTTCTGGTATTATCAAGCGCGATTGAGATGGACTGGACAAACACCGCCTGATAACACCACAGACTTACTATCTACATTAGAAGCTAAAATTACGCAGGAAGAACCGGAAGTGCAATGGGCTATGAATTTCACCACAGGCTGGATAGGCGTTTATGATGAAAAGAATCGTGCGCGTTGTATTCAACTTGGTAAGGAAACGGGTCTTTATAAAGATGAAATGGTATCAAAGGGCTGTACTCCCAATTATTTACCGGAGTTCATTGCGATTGAAGTTAACAAACGAAATAATAATTAGTCACCTCTCAATATGGACCTGTATCCAGAGTATCCCGGTAAGCGGCGGAAGAGATAAACTCTCTTCGGCCGCTATTTTTTTTAGATGAACATCATTTCGCTCCATTTCTACTTCCCATTATTAAGTTTTCTTTAAGTTTCATATGAGGGTTAAGTTGCTATGCTAACATAATTGAAGATAACAAATGGATGCACAAGAGGCTGGACACTGTATAGGGTGTCAGTCGTTTTTTTTCATGTAATACATTTATTGGGGGGAATAGTCTTTGCTGCATTTCAACCTGCTACGGATACGCCGTATCTAGTAGAAACCTATGCTAAGAATTTACATGATAAGGGCTACACATTAGTCGATACCGAAAAATTAAGAGGAAAAACGAACATTGTACCTTCAGTAGATCCGAAAGACATCACAGCATTATCAAATTCATAATCATGAAATAACTGGCCGCATCAACTGCACGAAGTTAGAGGGAATATTCCACCGCATCTTTGTGCGGGCTCAACTTGATCTTACCATCCATGACCGCTACTACATGGTGACCTTTACTTTAATTAGTAATTTCTTGAGGGACTCACTTTCTGCTTCGGTAAGGCCTTGGATAATGCTCTTTTCGACTTCCATGAATATTGTATTGAATTCTTCAACGAGGTCGTTCCCTTTTTTCAATAAATATATTTTTTTCTGGCGCTCATTATCTTCCGGAATCACCCGCTTGATGTATCCCTTCTTCTCCAGCCCTTGAAGCATACTGGTGATGGTGGCACCCTTCCGGTTGAAATATTCAGCCAAATCCTTCTGGATCACCCCTTTGTCTTGATGTTCAAAAATATAGCCCATCATTTGCCCCTGCTGAGCGTTCAGGCCCAGCTCCGACAATCGGGCGTTCGCCATGCTTCTAATCTTCATTCCAATGGATCGGATTAAATCCGAATAGGGGGTAAGCGAAACATGTTCTGTCATAATGCACACGGTTCCCTTTCTATACTTAGAATTCTAACTTTAAGAAAATCATAATGTCCTTTCATCTAACTGTCAATTACACAATGTTTGCATTCTAACAGATAATATATTGACAATTAGAGTTCTAACTATTATAGTTCTATCTATAAAAATTACATTCATATCATAACTGGAGGGAAACGCAATGATTACTGCAATTACCAATGCAAGAATTTTTGACGGCGAGAAAGTGATTGGAGCTGAAACGGTCCTGATCGAAGGTGGGAAGATTATATCGGTGGGCGGTGAAATTCCCGAAGATGCGATCATTATCGATGCTGAAGGAGGGACTTTGCTTCCCGGTCTGATCGATGCGCATGTTCACACTTCCGTGGAAGGTCTGCGGGACGCTCTGCAATTCGGAGTTACGACAGAACTGGAAATGATGGGCGGATTCACGAAAAATGGCCGCGAGACACAATTGAAAGGGATCGAGGATATTGCCGATGTACGATCTGCAGGGATGGGGGTCACACCTCCCGGTGGTCATCCGGATGAACTCATGCCTGGAGACGGAGAAATTCCGGATTTTGTACTGAAGGAATTGGAGAAGATGAGTGAAGAAGATCGGAATGCCCTGCTGGCTGCTCATGCACATGATCATGGAGAGGCTCCTTCGTTATCAACCCCGGACGAGGCTATAACATTCGTGGGTGATCAAGTTAGAGATGGAGCTGACTATATCAAGATTATGATCGAAGAAGGAACCGTATTAGCAGCGCCTGGACTGCCGGTCTTAAGCCAGGACATTCTGAGAGCGGCTGTAGAGGAAGCGCATCGGCATCACAAGATTGCGATTGCCCATGTATTGACTGCGGAATCCTCCCGGCAAGCGATAGAGGTTGGTGTCGAGGGACTCGCTCACTTATTCATCGACCGCCCTGAAACGACTCCGGAACTGGTGAGAATGATTGCGGAGGCGGGTGCTTTTGTTACGCCATGTCTCGTCTTGAACTCCTCAATTATCGGTAAACCCGCTTCGGAAATGGCAGAAGATCCGCGTGTGAGTTCCAAGCTTAGTCCGGAATGGATCGATACTCTGAATGCCAGCTTCAATACCTACCCGCAAGGCAGTATGGAAGACAACTATCGGAACGTAATGGACCTTCACCACGCAGGTGTAGACATTCTGGTGGGTACAGATGTCTCTGTACCGGTACCAACGCTTGGCGGACTTGCCCATGGAGTAAGCGTACACCATGAAATGCAGCTATTGGTGGAAGCGGGATTCACACCTGTAGAAGCCCTTCAGTCAGCAACTTCGAAGACGGCCCGCCGCTTCGGCTTGGATGACCGCGGTCGTATTGTGGAAGGGGCAAGAGCTGACTTGGTGTGGGTTGACGGCGATCCGACGACCCATATTTCAGATACGTTATCGATCCGCGAAGTATGGCAGCGCGGTATTCAAAAATTGGCGAAGGCCTGAAATCATGATGGCGCAATCTCAGAATGCACAAGCAGATTTTTCATTGCGAAAGATATTACCCATATTATTGACTGTCGCCGCCGGCATGTTCCTGGTTATCCTGGATAGTACGGTCATGAACGTGGCTGTACCCAAGCTGGTTCAGTCGTTCGACACCAACCTTGGCACTGTTCAATGGGTGATCACCGCGTATACGTTAGCCATGTCGGCTGTCATCCCGCTGGCGGGCTGGTTCTCGGATCGTTTCTCAGCCAAGCGGGTGTTTATTCTAAGTATTGTTCTGTTTATACTGGCTTCCGTACTTTGTTCGTTCGCCCAGACGCCGGAGCAGTTGATTATATTCCGGATCATTCAAGGGCTGGGAGGCGGCATGGTTGCTCCAATCGGAATTGCTACGGTCTTCCGGATTTCACCGCCCGACAAACGAGGCTCCATCATGGGGATTCTCGGCATCCCGATGTTGTTGGCCCCGATTCTAGGTCCTGTGCTGTCGGGCTCGTTGATCGAATACATCAATTGGCATTGGATTTTTCTCATTAATATTCCGGTTGGAATGATTGCATTGTTGATGGCCCTAAAATACCTTCCGTCCTCCAATCCGGTGCATGAGATGAAATTGGATGTTCTGGGCGCGTTTCTTGCCCCGATCGCCTTTGCCTCACTTGTATTCGGTGTTCATCAGGCAGGAGATGAGGGGATGTCAAACGTGTGGGCGCTCGGCTCCCTGGTTGTTGGGGCTGTTGTTTTACTGATCTTCATTTGGCATGAACTCCGGCAGAAGCAGCCACTGCTAGAACTGCGGACATTTCGTTCCCCGGCGTTTACGCATGGCATTATCTTAGGCTGGACCAACCAGATTGCCCTCTTCGGAAGCATGCTGCTGTTCACGCTCTATCTGCAACAAGCCAAGGGACTTTCTCCACTGGAGGCTGGATTGTACGTTATTCCCCAAGCAATCTTATCGACCATCGGAATTAACGTCGGTGGCAGGTTGTTTGACAAATATGGTATACGTCCCGTTGCTATTACCGGGATAACGTCACTAGCCTGCGCCTTGTTCGCATTGACTCGAATTACCGCAGACACTAGCTCACTCTATATCATGTGTAGCTTTGCATTTGTAGGACTGGGCCAAGGATTGACAATGATGCAGATTAACACCCATGTTCTCAAGTCGGCGCCCAAGGAGCTTGTCAGTCGTGTAACGCCGATTACAGCCTCCGCGCAGCAAATCATGTCATCATTCGGAATCACGATAACGACCGCTTACCTCACGAGGCAGATCCGGAATTTACCTGTACAGCACACCATAGAGGATGTGGGGCGGGCATTTGGTCATTCCTTCTGGATTACGTTCTCCTTCGCGCTAGTCGCCTTGGTTTTGAGTTTGTTTCTGAAGACGTCCCCGGCGACGAATTCGGATAAACAGACAGGCATGTCCAGAACGTCATGAGCGAACTACCGTTAGTCCTTGAGGAATAAAATCATAAATCATGTTAAAAACTAAGAGCGCATACCTGATAGGTTGCGCTCTTAGTTTTGTCTTTTGGATAAAGGAATCCAACCTATTTTTGAACAACGTTCCGATCATCTCCACTTAGTCGGCTTTCGAATGAATCGTCAATAGAAGAATCCCCGTCAACTGCTTTGGAGCGGTTGACGGGGCAATGATAGCGTCAGGCAAGCTGGGCTGTTGGCCGGACAATCAGCTCGTTCACGTCGACATCTGCCGGCTGTTCTATCGCATAAGCGATGGCACGGGCTATGGCGGTAGCCGGGAGGGCATCACGTCGGTACGTTTTCATCATTTCCTTGGCTTCGTCGTCTGAAATGCTCTCAGCGAGCTCGGATTCCGTCACACCGGGAGAAACGAGCGTTACCCGTATGCTATTACCAACCTCCTGTCGTAAACCTTCCGTGATGGCGCGAACGGCGTATTTGGTCGCACAATATACCGCTGCCGTCGGTGTGACCGCGTAGGCCCCGATGGAAGCCACGTTAATTATGTGACCGAATTGTTGCTCTTTCATAACGGGGAGACCCGCAGCAATGCCGTGGAGAACCCCACGGATATTGACGTCGATCATTCGGTTCCATTCCTCAACCTTCAAAGCTTCCAAAGGAGAGAGAGGCATCACACCGGCGTTGTTCACTACCACATCAACACGACCAAACCGGCTCTGTGCCAAGTGGATGATTGCCTGCATCTGACCGATATTTGTAACGTCCAATTGTTGATAAGCGACGGAACCTCCTTCGGCCTCAATGAGGGATGCCAGAGCTTCCAATCTTTCCACGCGTCTGGCCCCAATGACGACATGGGCTCCCCGGCTGGCGAGAAGCTTCGCCGTTGCTTCGCCAATCCCACTACTTGCTCCTGTAATCACAACTACTTTTCCATTGATTTCGGACATTGCACATTTCTCCTTTTGATTTAAATTAACGCCATAATGAAAATGACTACTTCTGCTATTTTTCATAGTAGAGAACCATGCCTGCGTGGTAGAGCACCGAATCGCGGAAATCGCCGTCCGCTGTAAACCCTGTGTCATCCATATATTCGATATGGTCGCCTACGATGGTATATCTGCCTTGATAAGCGCTCTTCCGTTTTCCACGTGCCTCGTCATACCGCCCGTTCGGCAGCAACTCATGCCGGATGTAACCGTCTTTTGTCACCCACATGCCGACATAGGGATGGGATTGTTCGTTTTGAGTATTCATTGAATATTCTCCTTCCATTGTGAAGGCTGGACTGAATTCTGCCCTGTCACTCGTTTCCTGGGGTTAGCACTTCCGTACCTTGTATCGCATTGTTAACATGATTCATTATCTCTCTTTTGGGAAGCAAGGCGGTAGCCGGATCATACATAATGATTGCCTAATCCTCCAGATGAGGATAAGGTTAAGTTAATCTTATGGATAAAAAGGGGGAGAAGAGGATGGATGAATGGTTCGAGAAACAAAGGAGAGAAATGCTGCAGATCATCGAGAAGTTCACACCGGGGGACGGGATATATGATACGGAAATTCACGGTTTGCGCTTGATTCGTTCTTCCCGGTTATCCGAGCCGGTATACTCTGTCTATGAGCCTTCCCTTTGCGTCGTGGCGCAGGGTTCCAAGGTGGTCATGCTGGGAAAAGAGGTGTATCAGTATGACCCGAGCAGCTATTTAACCGCTTCGGTACATTTACCGATTACAGGACAAGTGGTGGAGGCTTCGGATGAAACACCGTATTTAAGCCTGCAGATCCTTTTTGATATGAATCAGATTCTTGGTGTCATACAGGCTTCCGCCGATGCTATCCAAGCAGGAAATGAGACCAGCCGGGGGTTGAAGGTAAGCCGGGTGAACGATACGCTTCTGGATGCGGTGCTGCGGCTTCTGAAACTAGTCGAAACACCGCGGGATATCCCGGTGCTTGCGCCTTATACCATGCGGGAGATCATTTACAGGGTGCTTCAGAACGACAACAGCGCATCTTTGACACAATTTGCAGTTATCGGAAGCCATGCACAACGAATCGCGGGAGTCGTTGAGAAGCTTAATCGCGAATTTGCCCAGCCCCTGCGCGTAGAGGAGTTGGCGGCGGAGGCCCGTATGAGCACTTCGTCTTTGTACGATTATTTTAAGGAAGTCACAGGGATGAGTCCGATCCAGTTTCAAAAGCAAATCCGATTACAAGAGGCGCGCCGGCTACTCTTCTCTGGATCGACCGATGCGGCGGAGGCTGCGTTTCAGGTCGGGTACGAGAGCCCGTCCCATTTTAGCAGGGAATATGCACGGATGTTTGGGATGCCGCCGGTCCGGGACGTACGCCGATTGCGGAGCTCTATTGTTTGAAGATATGACGGTTTCGGCGAGGATCAAGATAATCGGCTAATAAATTTGTACACATAAGGAGATGAAACTATGGCAGAAAATAAATTACTAAGAATGGACAACGTCGGTATCGTTGTAGAGTCTTTGGACGACGCAATTTCTTTTTTCGAGGAGATTGGCCTGAAGCTCGAAGGGCGAGCCACCGTCGAAGGTGAATGGGCTGGTCGCGTAACCGGACTGGGCTCTCAATACGTAGAGATTGCTATGATGGTTACCCCGGATGGTCACAGCCGAATTGAACTTTCGCGATTTATCAACCCGCCTACTATATCAGATCACCGGACTGCTCCTGTAAACGCCCTCGGTTATCTACGTGTCATGTTCACCGTTGAAGACATTGACGAAATGGTATCCAGACTCACTAAGAATGGTGCTCAGCTCGTTGGCGAGGTGGTTCAGTACGAGGACTCTTATAAGCTCTGCTACATTCGAGGAATCGAAGGAATTCTGATCGGTTTGGCGGAACAACTAAGTAATAAATAAAGATAAGAGCGGAACATAAGCTAACAGCTTTATGCCCCGCTCTTATTTACGTTCACTCGTTTTCATGCGCCAGATCTTCTTCGCTCAAGGAAAATAACCCCGTTTTGCTAGTGCTTAGACTTCGGCGTTTCCAATCTGCTACGCTCACGCATGGCGTTCATCTGCTTTGCATGTCTTACCTCACGGCGGCGTCCTCTCGTTTTGAGTTGGCTAAGCATAATGAGTAGCCCCAAAACCCCCAACCCATAAGAAACCATATGATTCACTTCATTCCACAGGTTTGCCGCAGTCAGAAGGGATACCGCCCCAATGATTGTTGCAATAATCCGCTGTGTATTTTTATTTTGCGTATCGATCAATTTTTGCTCGAAGGAGCTCGATAGCTTTACCCGTAAATTTCCGCTATCCATTTTATCTACTGCAGATATGAACTTCTTGGTCGTAGGAAGGATCCCTTTGAGAATGCTCTTGCCTTCATCCACAACGTTAGAGAAGACATTTCCCCGCAGATCCCTACGCACAACCTCTTCGACATAAGGCTTAACGGTCCCAATCAAATCAAGCTCGGGGTCCAGTCCGGTACAAAGCCCATACACCGTGCCTATGGCTTTTCCCAAAAATGTTGTATTTGCCGGTAACTGAAAAGGCTGAGAATAGAGGAAATCACGTAACTCTTCAGCATTGTCACCTGATGTCACGAAGCTAAGGTCAAACGTATCCCCGTTGATTTGTTCAAATAATAACGTAAGGTTCCTTGCGAATACCTCTAAATCTACATTCCGTCTTAAAAATCTCAAACGGGTGAGGGCATCGATTGCGCCGTGAGCATCTTTTAAATACACCGCCATTAGCAGTGCTACCATTTGCGTCTTCATATCATCGGCAATCCGTCCGACCATTCCATAATCAATTAAGGCTATGGTGCCGTCAGGCTGGACGAGAACATTACCCGGGTGCGGATCTGCGTGAAAGAAGCCTTCTAATAGAATCTGCTCTACGAAAATTTCTATCAGCGATTTCGCTAATTTAGTCCGGTCCACACCCCAGGCATCCAGCTGGGCAAAATCATTGATTTTTACACCCTCCAAAAACTCCATGGTAAGAACTTTCGAAGTGGTATAGGACCAATGAATGCCTGGAACAACGATATCATCCCGATGGATAAACTGCATCTGAAATTCTTCTGCATTTCGCCCCTCTTGTTGATAATCAAGCTCGTCCATAACGGTATCGTGAAACTCATCATACACCGCATCCAGGTCCATGAAGTCTGCAATCTTCGTCAGGCGTTTCAATAAGGAAATAGCAACCTGTATGGATTTCCAATCAATGGCGATAATGTCCTCGACCCCGGGACGCATAACTTTCACTGCGACTTCTTCACCTGTTCGTAAGGTCGCCCGATGTACCTGTCCTAAGGAAGCCGCTGCGATAGGAATTGTATTAAATTCAGCAAAAATCTCGCTAATAGATACTCCGAGTTCGGTCTCTACCTTGTGCTTAATCTCGGAATAATCTACGAATTCTACGGAATCCTGCAGCTTGGACAATTCATCAATAATTTCTTTCGGCAAAATATCCACCTGCGCACTAACATGCTGCCCAAGCTTGATAATTAACCCACCCATGTCCATGGCGGTCTTTGTAAAATACGCTGCCTGTTTTCGATATAAGGCTTTTGTTTTCGCCTCTAAGCGCCGTCCCGGAATAAAATACTTTTGCTTGCCCAGCCACCAGAAATCCCAGGCGAACTTAAAAATCATCCGCATGGTTCTTCTGAACCGGACATCCTTCATCAATTTAAAGAATTCGCTCATTCTTTTTCATCTACCTCAGGTCCTTCTTCAGCGGCTGCCGGCTCCTGATCATCATCTTCATCTTCTGGAATAGTAGTGCTTTTATCAAAAATCGCTTGGGCCATGCTTTCAAACTTTTTCGAAGCGCTCATGAAGAAATCGGCAAATTTGTTGAACATTTCGGCTTTGACCAGAATGACAGCGCCCTTGCGCTTATTTCCGAAAACGATGAATTTCTCACCTGGCTTGATATCAAGTTCTTCCCTTGCTTCTCTAGGAATAACAACTTGTCCCCGCTCGCCCATTGATGTTGTTCCCAGTACTTTGCCATGCCCGAATCCATGACTATTTTCTTTTTTTTGCTGCATCCTAATCTCTCCTTTGATAAACAATCTATACCAGTATGATATTTCATACTAATCATATCATCAATGAGTTGTATTTGCTAAAGTCTACAATCCGTTATTTGTCTGAAATTCGTCTAAAAATACTGTTCTAGCTCCGCGATAAACAAGCATTCTTCCGCGGTACTGTGAATACCCTTATGAATGGTGCAAAAATCCGTAATCATTAAGGTAGGAGAAAGGGGCAGGAAGATGGAAGGGTCAGGACTTAGTCAGGGAAAGAAAAGGATTACGGCAAAGATAAGAGGATACTTGATGGTGATAGCTATCATCGTTTCGTTAATGACGTTAGGGGCGCCTGCAATTGCCGGAGGCGACCAAGGGGGCAACCCCACCCAGCTGGTCGTGACTTATGAGACGAACGGAGGCTCCACGATTGCCCCGCAACTTGTGTCGGCGTCCGGAGGTAAATTGGTGTTTCAGTATACTCCGGTGAAAGAGTGCTACAGCTTCGCAGGCTGGTACTACGACAGTGCGCTGACGCAAGCCTATAATGGGTCAGATCTAATCACCAGAAATCTAACGCTGTATGCAAAATGGGCGGCTACGGGAGAAAATATGCTGTGCGGTGCGGCTACATTGATTCCGAATTTAGCATTGAACAGACCCGCGACGGTTGACAGTACATGCAACGCTTCGCAGACTGCGGCCAAAGCCGTGGAAGGCAGCGTCATCAATGATAGCAAATGGTGCTCCAAGTCCGGCAACCGCTGGCTGCAGATCGATCTTGGCTCCGTGAAGCAAGTGAACCAATTCATCATCAAGCATGCAGCAGAAGGCGGGGAGACCCCTTCCTATAACACGAAAGCTTACAATATTCAGGTCAGCACCGATGGTACGAACTGGAGTACAGTAGTCAAAGTAACCAATAATATGAAAAGCGTGACGGTAGATAATATCGCTTCAGTATCAGCAAGATATATCAAGTTGAACGTTACAACGCCTACGCAAACCACAAACCCTGCGGCAAGAATCTATGAGTTTGAGGTATACGGACCTCCAAATTTAGCATTAAATAAACCAGCGACGGTTGACAGTACGTGCAACGCCTCGCAGACTGCGGCCAAAGCTGTGGAAGGCAGCGTCATCAATGACAGCAAATGGTGCTCCAAGTCCAGCAACCGCTGGCTGCAGATCGATCTCGGCTCCGTGAAGCAAGTCAATCAATTTGTCATCAAGCATGCATCGGAAGGGGGAGAGGCCGCCTCTTATAATACGAAGGCCTACAATATTCAGGTCAGCACCGATGGTACGAACTGGAGCACGGTGGTCAACGTAACCAATAATACGCTTGGTATTACGGTAGACAATATAACAGTAGTATCGGCCCGGTATATTAAGCTGAACGTAACGGCGCCTACACAAACCACGAACCCTGCGGCAAGAATCTTTGAGTTTGAGGTATACGGACCAGGTTCTATTTCACCGTAAGGGATTTTTTCGAGAAGTCGTGCGAAGGATAGTAATATAGTTCGCTTGTTGATCTGTAGAATGTTTATTAAAATAATCAAAAAACGGCTGGATCAGGGAAACCTGACCAGCCCTGGATCAGGGAAACCTGACCAGCCGTTTTTTTGGAATCTCCTAGGTTAGGATGATGACTATTCCTGTAAATCCAGGGCTCTCACAGTAGCTTGTTTTAATGCATCCATCAAAATCAAATAGGGACGCGGACCGTAGCTGATGCGGGCAACGCCTAACGATGCCAGTTTCTGGAGAGGGGGTGAATCCGGGGAGATCATAACGTTAACAGGTAGTGAAGACTCCTGGCATAATTTCTCGATCAGCATTTCATTACACAAGCCCGGCACGAAGATTCCGTGAGCGCCGGCTTCGGCATAGGCGTGTGCCCTTTGAAGGGCAGCTTCCAGGTGAGCCCCATCATGCTCGTGGGCGGCGGTCTGTAAGAAGATATCGGTTCGAGCATTAATGAAAAGGGGAATCGATGCCTCCTCAGCGGCTTCCCGCACAGCTGCGATACGCAAGACTTGCTCCTCTATGGAGTGTAGTCCCGGTTCATGGATCCTCTGATCTTCAAGATTGACGCCTACGGCTCCGCACCCGATGACTTTCAGCACATTGTTCTTGATAATCTCCGGAGAAGGTCCATAACCGCCTTCTATATCAATGGTAATGGGCAGATCTACACTATTGCTAATCCGCTTAAGATTGGATAGAACGAGATCGAAAGGAAGCTTCTCCCCATCATCGTATCCATGCGCTGCAGCTACAGACCAACTGCCGGTAGCAATAACCTGGCCCCCCGCTCCTTGAATGATTTGTGCGCTTCCGGCATCCCAGGCATTGACGAGGACTAGCGGGCTGCCGCTTCTGTGCAATTCGTGAAGCTTCCGTGCCTGTTCAAGTTGATTTTTCATTGTATTGACCTCCGATTTTCTCATGATTTAGCAGCCATTCTTTGCGTGCGACTCTGCCGCCATACCCGCCGAGTTCGCCGCTGGTGTTAATTACGCGATGACAGGGAATGACGATGGCTATTGGATTGGCTCCATTCGCTTGTGCTACCGCACGATAGGCGGCGGGCTTGCCAAGCGCCAGTGCGATATCTGCGTAAGAACGGGTTTCGCCCGGTGGAATTTTCTTTAGCTGTTCCCACACGCTCTTCTGAAAAGGCGACCCCACCAGATGGAGAGGTGTCTTAAATTCGGTTAACGTTCCCTCAAAAAATTGACTCAGTTCTCTCTCCATCGACTGAATGGGGGGTGTCTGTCCGGGTATAATCGCCGCCTTCAATCTTGTCCTTAACCGTTCAACCTCGCGTTCTAGACCCCGGCGGTCTACGAACTCCAGGAGATACAGCCCACTGTCGTCCGCTACTGCCATCATGGGGCCGAGCGGCGTGTCCAGCCACGATGCTCTAAGAATAAGGCTATCCTCTAACCGCGTAGGCGCTGCGCCCATAATGCGGGAGAAGGCATCCCGGAATCCGCTGCTGGAATCATAGCCGGAGGCTAATTGTGTATCGATAATCTTCCCTCCCAACCGGATGCTCTTCAAAGCGAGTCCCATTCGACGGGACCTGGCGTACTCAACGAAAGTCATACCAAAGCGCTTTTTAAATTGACGGCGGGCAGTGGATTCATCAATGGATAGCTCTTTGAAGTCTTGTCCTTTCCAGCGCTTCTCCGGATTCTGCTCAACGGCCTCGACAAGCAGCCGGACGATATCAGAGACATGATTCGGATGCGACAAGGGACGGCAGCGCTGACAGGGGCGGAAGGAGGCCAGCAGTGCCTGCTGCGCGGTCTCGTAGAACTCACAGTTATCGTACTTTGGTTTCCTGGCTGGACAAGTCGGCCGGCAAAATACCCCGGTGGAGGTGACGCCCACATAGAAGACACCTTCGTAGTCAGATTTTTTCTCGAGCAGAGCTTGATAATATTCGGCTTTACGTTCCTCATTATGAATCATGATCACACCTACATATTTAAGGATGAGATTAGTATACCCCTTGCTAACGATGGCCGTAGCCGAAAATCAGGCACTTATTTTGTATTCGAATGGGGAAACACTGGCTTGTGCGTTTTGCTGCAGCCTTAATGTCTCTCTTATTTTATGATTAATGGTAATGATTTGAAATTGGTATTTATGAATTCTTAAACATGAAAGGTTGATCCTACTTATGAATGACAACAAAATCACCTGCTTAGCCAAAACGACAATAAGGCTTGTACGCTCTTTGCTGCTTGTCCTGATCGTTGCAATGGTGGCCAGCAGCCTTGCAGCCTGCAGCAATTCCTCCGCAGGCAGGGCGGCAATCGAGCCGGCTCCGCCAACCGAGGAAACACCAGTGGTGACGCAAGCCTCCGGCAGCATCTATCTGTATGGTGAAGCACATGGCAATGCCAAGATTATGGACAAGGAATATGAATTGTGGTCTGAACATTATCATAACGAGGGTATGAGACACTTGTTCGTCGAGCTGTCCTATTTTACCGCCGAATATTTGAACCTATGGATGCATTCGGACAATGACGAACTTCTGGAGCAGATTTATGAGGATTGGGAGGGAACCGCAGTTCATAGTCCATATACCAAGGCATTTTACCAAAAAATAAAAAGCGAGTGTCCTGAGACGATTTTCCACGGCACAGATATCGGGCATCAGTATGATTCGACCGGGAGCCGATTCTTGTCTTATCTTGAGGCAAACGATCTGACAGGATCGGAGAGCTATACTTTAACAAAAGAAGCGATTCGGCAAGGGCAGTTATTTTACAGCAAGGATGACGGCGAATATCGGGAAAACATGATGACTGAAAACTTTATCCGCGAATTTGAAAAGCTGGGCAGTGAGAGCGTCATGGGTATTTACGGCTCAGCACATACCAGCCTTGATGGAATGGACTATAGTACCCAATCCACCCCATGTATGGCCAATCAGCTACAGAAGCACTATGGTGGCAACCTTCATTCAGAGGACCTAAGCTGGATTGCTAAAGATATTGAACCTACCAGAGTAGATTCCATCACCCTACAGGGCAAGAAGTATGCGGCATCGTATTTTGGAAAGGAGGACTTGAGCGGGTTCAGGGATTACGCCTATCGGGAGTTTTGGCGGTTGGAGGATGCGTATGAAGATGTCAAAGACCTGCCACTGGAGGGAAATGTCCTTCCTTACGATCAATACCCGATGCTGATTGAGACAGGCCAGGTCTTTGTGATCAGCTACACCAGAACAGACGGTTCAGTGGAGAGAGAATACCATCTGTCTAACGGCAAGGTTTGGGAAGGCATGCATTCAACACAACAATTCATTGCAGACTGAGCAGTTAGGAAGCATTTCCATAAACATTGTTTTCATAAAATATTAGATAAATCTTAAAATTTATATTCAATAGTGATACACTAAGATCAGAATTGATCCCAAGCAGGTGTGTGGCCAAGTTATGCGTGCCAGAGCAGGAGTGCCTGCATCCTTCCTGCAAATCGTAGGGTAGAAGGACGGTAGAATATGAGCAACCAACAGACCAAAACAGACGTGATTTTAATTGGTGCCGGAATCATGAGTGCAACACTGGGTTCACTGCTTAAGGAATTAGTGCCTGATTGGAGAATCACTGTGTTTGAGCGGCGTGCAGGTGCCGGGGAGGAGAGCTCCAATGAATGGAACAATGCGGGAACGGGGCATTCTTCATTGTGCGAGCTTAACTACACCACGGAGCAGCCGGATGGATCTATCGACATTAGCAAGGCTATCAAGGTGAATGAGGAGTTTCAGTTCTCGAAGCAATTCTGGTCTTATCTGGTGAACAGCAGACGCATACAAGATCCGCAGGAATTTATCGTACCCGTACCACATATGAGCTTTGTAGAAGGACAGACGGACGTAACCTTTTTACAAAAAAGATTTGAAGCGCTTTCAGGGCACCCGCTGTTTCAAGGCATGGAATTCTCCAATGATCCGGTGCAGCTGATGAAATGGATTCCGCTGATGATGAAGAACCGGACACTAGGCCAGCCTGTGGCGGCAACCCGGATGGAGTCGGGAACGGATGTTAACTTCGGCGCGCTGACACGCATCCTGTTCGGCCACTTGCAGAGCAACAACGTCGATATCCGGTTCAACCATCAGGTTGAGGACCTTAAGCGCACGAAGGACGGCTCTTGGGAGCTTAAGGTGCGGAATGCCGGCAATGGCGCTGCTGAGCGGCATACGGCGAAATTCGTCTTCATCGGGGGCGGGGGAGGAAGCCTGCATCTGCTGCAGAAATCCGGTATCCCGGAGGGCAAAGGGATTGGCGGATTTCCGGTAAGCGGACAGTTTATGGTGTGCCGGAAGCCGGAGATTGTGGCACAGCATCATGCCAAGGTATACGGTAAAGCAGCGGTTGGTGCGCCTCCAATGTCTGTTCCGCATCTGGATACAAGGGTGATCGACAAGCAAGAATCGTTGTTCTTCGGACCGTTTGCCGGCTTTTCGCCCAAGTTTCTGAAGTACGGTTCGATGTTTGATCTGGTCACCTCCGTTAAGCCGGGTAATCTCGTCACGATGCTGGCGGCGGGCGCCAAGAATATGCAATTGACCAAATATTTGATCGGGCAAGTCATGCTGTCGAAAGAGCAGCGGATGGAAGCCTTGCGGGAATTCGTCCCGAACGCCAAAAGCGGGGATTGGGATCTGGTGGTGGCGGGCCAGCGTGTGCAGATTATTAAAGATACAGCTGCCGGCAAAGGTACGCTTCAATTCGGTACGGAGGTGATCAGCAGCGCCGATGGCTCGATAGCCGCATTGCTTGGTGCTTCTCCTGGGGCCTCTACTGCTGTTTCTGTCATGCTGGAGGTCATCAGCAAATGCTTCCCGCAGCATATTGAAGCCTGGGAGCCGAAGATCAAACGAATGATCCCTTCCTACGGCCTGTCTCTGCAGGGCAACACAGAGCTCTTGAACAAAATCCATACTTTAGCAGCAGAGTCGCTAGGTCTGACGAATGGACCAGGGGAGCCTGTGCAGCAGATTAAGGTAAAGCATTCATAGAGCAGGTGAGAACTTTCCCGGTGCGGAAGGTTCTTTTTTTGTGCGCGGAATTATTCCCTCGAAGCGTTGAAGGGTTTTTCTATTATTTATGGAAATATGTGAGTGCCTGGAATCAAGGTATTGAGGGAAAGAGGGAATGTAGCTGATGTCCAAGATTCAGTTAGGCCGTACCCGGTTAGCAGGAGCGGATGGCATTCGTGCGATCGCCTGCCTGTCCGTCATCCTGCATCATCTGTCACAAAAGCTGGCGATGCCCGCACAAAAGCCCTGGCTTCAAGAAGTGCAGTCGGTTCTCTTGCTTGGAAACAGCGGGGTCAGCTTGTTTTTCCTGTTAAGCGGATTTTTGCTGTCGTTCCCCTTTTGGAGCGCTTACCTGGAAAATAAGCCGTACCCGTCCATCCGGACGTATGCTGTACGCCGCGCTGCAAGAATTATGCCCGGCTTCTATGTATCATTCCTGGTTTGTCTGTTGCTCGTATGGAGGCTGGACATTCCTACGGAGTTCTTGTGGCGGCGAATCCTAACGGGGTTCACGTTTACGTCAGGCTTCCACTATACAACCTTTTTCCCGTCTGACTTGAATGGGCCGTTCTGGTCGATCAGCTTCGAGGTGTTTAGCTACTTGCTTATGCCTTTGTTTATGGCTGTATTGTTTGTGCTCGGCAAGCGGCGTTCGTTCGGAAAAGCGATCTTGTTCTGGGTGGTCACGTTTGGGTTGGTGCTTGCCATAAACTCCCTCGTCCATCAGTGGTTTACGCCAAGCGGGCAGGGCCGGGGCTGGGATTATGGCCAGATTGGCGGTGCGAAATACTGGATGCCGAATTACAATCCGGTTGGATTCTTCGGCCACTTCGCTATTGGTATCCTGGCCGCTGGTATAACGACCGTGTTCATGCAGCTTGGTGCTAAGGTGGAGCGGCTATGCAAGCTTGGGGTGTTCGACGCAGCCGGAGCCGCCGCTTTGGGTCTTGCCGGTCTACTGATCTGGCGTATGCGCCACCAGGGCGAATTTGACTTCAGCCTCCAGCACCAGCCTTATTACTTCCCGGCTTATGCCATTTTGTTCGGAATCGTGCTGTTGTCAGCACCGTTCAGCGTGATCGTAGGGCGTTTACTGGATAACCGCTTTTTCCGGTTTACCGCGCAGATTTCGTTCGGCCTGTATATTTGGCACTACTTGTTCATCACGCTACTCGAGAAGTATGGCATAGCGGATTATCACTATTCCGGGGTTAGGGATGTGTGGCGCTGGCTCGGCATCAGTGTAACCGTCCTCGTCATCTCGTATGCGGCGGCGGCAGTCTCTTATTATGTCATAGAGCGGCCGTTCATCCATTGGTCGAAAGGCAAGCCGTTCTTCCGGCGCAAGCGCAAGGATGCACCATCGGTTAGTGCCGCATAAGTTTGCTCTCATGCTGTGCTGCTTATTGTGCCCGTTGACTTTTGCCAAAGTCTCGTGATACATTGTGTATATACGGAATACACAATTTATTGAGGAGGTAGGGTATGCTGGCATTAGATATTCGAAATTTAAATAAAAAATATCCGCACTTTCAGATCAAGGATGTATCTTTTCAATTGGAGAAGGGCTACATTATGGGGTTCATCGGGGCCAATGGCGCCGGTAAAACGACCACGATCAAATCAATCTTGAACATGGTTCATGTGGATAGCGGCGAGATATATATTCTTGGCAAGAATATCGCTGATCACGAGATTGAATTGAAGCAAGAAATCGGATGCGCATTCGGTGATATCGATTTCTATACACGCAGCAAGATCAAGACACTGACCGATATTACCAAGAAGTTCTATAAGAATTGGAATGATGAAACTTACTACAATTATCTCAAGCGATTCAAGCTGGATGAGAACAAAAAAATAGCGGAGCTGTCCCGAGGGATGAAGGTAAAGTACAGCTTGGCCCTTGCTTTATCGCATGGCGCAAAGCTGCTCATCCTGGATGAGCCGACCAGCGGACTCGATCCTGTCTCCAGAGATGATCTGCTCGATATCTTTCAGGAGCTCATCATCGGCGGCGAGATCAGCATTCTTTTCTCTACTCATATTACCTCCGACTTAGAACGATGTGCGGATTATATAACCTTCATTGAACAAGGGCAAGTTATTGCCAGCTCCGAGAAAAACGAATTAAAGGAGTCTTACCGTTTGCTCAGCGGCAGCGAAGCCCAATTAAGCGAAGTGAAGGAGCAGTTGATTTCCTACAAAATCAACTCGTTCGGTTTTACCGGACTGATTCATACCAAAGACATTGATCCATCCTCCAGCCTGAGGGCAACCACGCCGAGTCTTGATGAAATCATGATCTACTTTGCGAAAAAGGAGAATGTATATGTATAATTTGGTGATGAAGGATTTGAAATTAGGCGTAAATCCCTGGTTCTTCGCTTTACCCTTTATTTTAGGCGGCTTAATGCTTATCCCCGGCTGGGTCTATTTTCTCGTGCCGCTGTATTTCTGCTTCTTAACGGTACCGAACATGTTTGGCGGATTCAAGAGTCAGAATGATCTGATGTTCAGCACGATGATGCCAGTGACCAAAACAGACATCGTAAAGTCCCGGATAACCGTTGTTGTTATTCTTGAGCTTATGCATCTTGTCATCGCGATGATCTTCAGCATATTTACGTTCCGCTTGTATCCTCATCTGACTTACATTTTCTATCCGCCGCATATGGGTTTTTGGGGATTATGTTTCATCATGCTGGCGATCTTCAACATCCTATTTATATCCATGTATTACAAGACGGCGTATAAGTATGGAGCGGCAACGACCGCATCCACTACAGGCGCTATCCTTTTTGCCGGAGTGGCCCAATGGGCCGGAATCCAACGGCCTTGGGTAAACGACATTTTCTATGGCTCAGGGACGGATAATACGGCACTGCAGCTTTCCATCCTGATCGCAGGTATCGTGATTTTTATACTATTTACCCTAGCTGCCTATCGGATTGCCGTAAAGAGATTTCTGAAAGTGGAGATATTATGAATGTAACAATTTCGAACACATCGGAGAAACCGATTTATCAGCAGCTGTACGAACAGATTAGCGCGCAAATTCTGAAGGGAGAGCTGGAAAGCGGCTATTGTCTGCCGCCCATCCGGCAGGCAGCCCTGGAGCTGCATGTTAGTGTCATCACCGTTAAGAAGGCTTGGGAGGAACTTGAGCGGAGCGGTTTGATCAACACGGTAACAGGTAAAGGATGCTTTGTAGCCGAATTCTCGCGGGGTGAGATGCTGCGGATACGCAACGAGATGGTCCTGAAGCAAATGGAGAACGACACCTCCTACTACAAGTCCTTTGGCCTCACCCTGGATGAAGTGATTGGGCTGCTGAAGAAGATTTATTGACAGCTTAGGCCGGTATAAGCAAACGCACAAGCCATTCGCTTGTGCGTTTTGCTGTAGCATGGCTGGACTGTAGCGCTTAATCTATGATTAAGGGTAGCAGGCTGGAGCTATTATAACGGAGGTGAATTCATGAGCTTCAAAAAACTTCTTCTTATACGCAGTGCCGCGATAGTATTGATTGTGGCGGCAGGGTACGTCTCTACCGATAGGTATTACAGGGCGAAATATGATATTTTTAAGGAGCATTCACAGTTGTTTGAGATATTGTGTATTGCGAGAGTCGCGATATACTCGTAAATGATTATGACAGTGATGCTACTGATTACGTGCTGGATAAGCTGAAGGGTAACTGGTATGGGATGGCGCTGAAATAGCAGGCTGCTCATTGCTTCAAGCAGACATCATTCATGGATTTTGACATTGTCCAGTATAGTATTTCCCCAAACAGGTAGCAGGCCAGCCTCTCCCGTAAAGCGGCTTCCGGCTACCGAGCCGTCCTGAAAGAAAGCTCCATCAAAGCTGCATTCCTCGAACCGGCAACACAACAATAAGGCACCGCGAAAATTAGCGTTGGCAAAATGGCAGCGTGTAAAGGATACATCGTTCGCTATCACTTTACTTAAGTTGCAGCCTGTAAAATCGCAATTGTTAAACTCCTTGCTGATCCTGGCATTATTCAGCTTGGCTCCCCGGAAAGAACAGTGGCTGAAGGTATGAGTCACATATCTGCTATCCAGTTTAACCCCGTCAAAGCAACAATTTGTAAAGGTTGAAGTGTTCAAGCTTGCAGAGTCATCGAAACGTGCATAAGACAGATCGGCACCCTGTACTGTAAGGTATTGTATGGTCTCAGTCAGGGTAACTCCCCGGTAATCCTCAAGCCCAGCCTCATTTTGTCCATAGGGGGAGGATGGAAAAGAGCGGTCTTTTTGATGCAGGTTAGGTTTGCCTGTAACAGCGGCGAGTAGCCGGTTCACTTCATTAAGCTGGTCATCGTTCCATCTTGCAATGAGTGATTTCTTGTTCAACATAGATCCTCCTCTGATGCATAGCTCTTATGACGATTATATGTAATAATGCCGCCTTTGCCAAAAAAGGTGAAAAGAGCTCCATACAGTTTATATAATTAGTATGACTGTAGCCAGAGGCGCGAATCTTACCTGTGGCTGGAAGGAGATTATCTATGAAGGATGCGTTAATGAAGCGATTGGAAGTTTTTCTCCACCGGGAGGATAACAGATCATTACTAGGTATTCCGGCGAGCCCAGAGGAAATCGTTAAAGCACAGCAGCAGCTGAATGTAAGCTTTCATGAGGACTACATAGACTTTATCAAAATGTTTGGGGGAGCATATGCAGGTCTTGCAATACATGCATTTTCGAATGGCTCTAGCCTCGGGAACGAAACCGTTGTTGATTTGACGCTGGGGTTCCGGGAGCAATTCGAGAACCATCCTTTTGCAGAGCTTCTAGCAACCTGTTATGTTATTTCCATGGATGGCTCCGGCGATCCGATACTCATTGATCCGGCAGGAAAGGTTACTATCTGTTATCACGATAGCGGGGAGAGCAAGCTATTAGCAGACTCTTTCGAGGAATTGATCGAGGATAATTTCTATGAATGGTGATAACCAAGCTCGTCCTCCTGCCGGTTCGCTTAGAGAAGCTGGCCGTTATCCCATCGACCTGACAGGCCCGCGCAGTCACACTCTCGCCATTCAGCCCGGTGTGGGCAGTCTTTCCATCGGACCTGCGGAATTGGGGAAGAAGGCCGAGCTTCATGTTGAGCCTGACGCGCAGATTGATTGGACTGTATTCGATGCCTTCGCCACGCCGGCCGGCTCGCCCTGGCCGCGATTTCTACACTATACAGGAGATAATACGGGCTTCTTTGACTGGGCGCAGGAACGTCCCGTTGAAGAGCTGACATGGAATCCAATCCTGTCTGAAGACATGGCAGCAGACGCCAGCAAGTCCTCTATTCACGGCTTGCATATCGTGCTGAAACCGTCCGGGGGGCACCTGAGCCTGCGGCTTCCGGAGCGGGATTTCCGCCTGAGTGTGTCCGGTAATCTATCACACTTGTCGGCCACGGGCGGTGTACCATCTTCTCTGACACTGGCGCCACGCACTAGCCGGCGCAAGAATGATGCTCCGTTCTTGCTGCCCGGCCTGGGTGAATTGCACCAAGTGACAAGCCTGACGCTACAGAATGCGCCGCTGGGACAGCCCATTTCGCTGGAGTGTCTGAACCGGTTCCCGAGCCTTGACTCACTGAGTTTGTGGGGGAACTTCTGCGGCCTGGACCTGTTGGCCCGTCATGTCCGGTTAAGAAATCTGGAGCTGCGTTTCATGCCGGATTTGGGGGATTTGCCTCCCTTGAATGCCTGGCCGCAGCTGGGCAGGTTTATCGCCTACAATGTGGAAGAGCTTGCGGGCAAGCGCCTCAAGCAGCAAATGAAAGCACGCGCTAACACCCGCCCGTGGACCGAACATGCTTCGGTGAGCCAATTGCGAAAGCCGGAGTGGTGGACGGCCGAGTATGGCCGCCCATTCTCATCCTGGCCTAAACGTCTGGCCAAGCTGGCTAACGAAGCTTACAGCGCTGCCCAGGCAGCGTTGGCCCAGGCCCGCAGCTTCCACGATGCAGAGGCTGCCATTACTGCTTTTACCGTACGCTTCAATACCCTCAAGGGCATCGAAACCACAGAACGCGAAGATCTTAGCGAAGCGGTATGGCAACTCAGCCAGTCTGAACATCTAATTGGCCAGCCTATCACAGAGGAGATGGCCCAGCGCTGGTTCGATGCAGCGCGCGATTACTGAACAGATGAGGAAATGAAGGAGGGGTTCACCCCGTGGGGAGATCATTTGCAAATTTGCATATCAAGTCGAACAATCTTGAGAAGACTGTTGAGGCACTAAGAGGGCTAAGCGAAGGGCATGCTTCAGCATTAGGCAAGTCAAATGACGAGGCTCCAGAGAGCAAAGTTGCCATGTATGTAAGCAAAAGCAACGAGAACTGGATTAGCGTGCTCCATGACTATTTTGTATGGGGTACGGTGAAGGAGATCGGCAGAACCTTGTCCAGGCTTACCCGCGAGCCGGTGATGACCGCCGGATATATAAATGAGGAGATATTCGAGTTGTCATTGTTCGAGTATGGGGACATTCAGGCTGAAAGAATCTTTTGTGAGCAGTGGACGAGGGATGATTATGAACAACTCCAGGAAGAGCGCATCGATGATGACTACTTGCAGAGGGCGCTGGATATCCGCAATGAGGATTTTGACGGCTTTATTGGGATAACCAGCCCGGAACAAGCCGTAGATAAGCTGTCAGAGCTCGTAGGCATGTCTTTATGGTGCGATTGGGAGTGGGTCCCGTACGAAGAAACGCTCGGAGAACGCTTCAAGAAATATGAATTTTGAAGGAGTGACGGTGAATCAGAAATGGACAAATTAAAGCATAGCGGATTTTATAAATAGGAGGATTCACGTGTGCGGAAAATATGGAAAAAACGGATTCTGATCAATAATCCGGCTACGCTGGACCGGATACAGATGGAGCAGGATTTGCGCAGCGGCAACCAGGTTATTGTTCAGTTCTCACACCCCGAGTTCTATGGCTCTATATTGGAAGAAATGGATGAGCTTTGTGCGCGCTGGGATGAGAATTTCGGAGTTCGTTTCTATGCCCACTATTCGCTGTCTTTTGATTGTCATACGCTCTTGCGGGTCCCTAATGTCAAAATGCTGCACCTCGATAGCCTTACTCAGGCCCATCACACCGATGCCTTGGACCACTTGGAGCACCTGCGCAGTCTAAGTATAGGCATATACGAGCTGGAGAACCCGGAAATTCTGGGGCTTGATACGTTGCGCACTCTGAATAAATTAACCGTTATGTCGGATAAAAAGACGCTCAACCTCCAACATTTCAAAGAGTACTCCGATCTGGAGGAGCTTCATGTAGGGGGCAAGGTTAAAAACCTTGAGGCTATAGGTGATCTGGAGGACTTGAATTATCTCGCGCTGCATTCGGTCAGCAAGCTGCCCTTGCATTTCGTTAACCGGCTGAGGAAGCTGGAGCATTTGCGCATTCTGCTTGGAGGCCGGGAGAATATTCAGGAAATTGAAGAGAATACCATCGCGAACCTGGAGATCACCCGGGTCCGGGGCTTTCATGATCTGACTAATATTACGGCCTTTCAAGGACTGAAGAGACTTGTGATTGAGGATCAAATTCAGCTGCAGACAATCAGCTTTGACCAGCAAATGAATGAACTGGAGGAGCTGTCGATCAGGAATTGTAAAGGCTTAACCCGTTTGACGGGAATGGACCAGCTGCCTTCGCTGCACACCCTTCGCATTCTCGGAACAGCAATCGATTATGATTCCTTTATCCAACAGAAACTTCCGAATTTTTTATCTTCAGTGGAGTTTGCAACGTTCAAAAGTAAAACAGACCGGGAAATACAACAATCCTTAGCGGCACTGGGTTATCAATAAAAGGGGGAGTATTTATGTACATCGTATCCCGGCCAAAACCGCTGTCTGAGGGCCAGAACCTGGTGCTTGCTAAGGGAGCTGCCACTGTGTATCCACCAGCCTACCTTCAGTTCTTGCAGCGATTCGGTGAAGGGACTTATAGAGGGTGGATGAATGTCCAGTTTCCGGATGCGGAGGTGCTTAAGCCTTTTGCGGAGTACGGGTTATGGGAGCATGACGAAGAGAGCCCCATTACTGAAGAGCAGATCGGCGAGTGTATTGTTATAGGCACAACGGTGGACGGTGATTTTCTGGCCGTGCATCCCCGGATGGCCGGTCTGCTCTGGCTGCCCCGGCATGCGGAGCGCGTAGAGGCGATTTCCCTGCAGGCACGGGAGCCGGATGACGAAGCGATGTACGCCTTGGTGCTGGACGAAATATATCGTCAGGTGTATGGGAGAAGCCAGGAGGAGCCCGTCTATTATGAACCGTGGACGGGTACCCGGAGCCATCTCTTTTTGCGTTTGCCCCAAGGGCAGGGACTGCTTACGCTGCCCGGACTGGCCGAATTATGCCAAAAGGAATTTCCGCCGGATTTGTCCATTGAGAATGCCTATGCCTGCTTCCTGTTCTACCGGCAGCTAGGCGGCTATGTACGATTAAATTATGCCTACCAGCAAGAGGTGGCCGTCTTCTATGAACAGGATGCAGAGCAGGCGTTTGCCGTTATGGAGCAGTGGCTCTTGTTGAATGGGTGCGAAGCGGTTTCAGATAATAACTGATAATCTGGGTGCTGCCCGGCTAACGGAAAGGAGAGTCATGTCATGAAGCCGATGCAAGAAATGGAGTCGCTGGCGTTAGCGATTGCCGATGCTGCCAGAACGTCTTTTCGGACTCTTTTTGAAAATGGTGAACGTTACTATTACTGTACGCTATATACTACCGGCGAGGGACATGCGCCAAGCCTCTCCGCCTGGTCATGGGAGGCTTTGGAGCGGGAAGCAGCCAGACAAGGAGAAGAAAGCGGTGCGCCGGAAGCAACGATTGCCGAGTTCATCAAATGGTCCTACGCCGATTCACCCTATTGTAGCTACGGGGATGAGAACTTTGGCGGCGTCAAACAATTGTTTATGGAGCGCCCTTCCATCTGGGAGCTTGAAGAGGACGAAGGTAACCGCGAGTTTGATATGAGGCTGAAGGCGATGGAGCTGGCTATGAAAATGCTCGATGATCAAGGTGTGTTTACCTTGAATCAACCGCGGGAGTCCATATGCGTCCTTGTCGAGGTCATGCCGCCGGATAAGATCAATACTGAAATCGCCCTGCGCTTGAACCATGCGGATTCTCCGGCTATGCAAGCCTGGCTGGCGGAAGCGGCGGAGTAGCAGCATCCGCTTCCGGCAACTCTAACCGACCCCAAAGGAGGAAACGTAATATGAGCCAAAAGCATGGAATAGACATGCTTGAGGAGCTGCGCTCTGAACTAACCGGATATTGTTACCGGATGATGGGGTCCATCTTTGAAGCAGAGGATGCTGTGCAGGATACCTTGCTCCGCGCCTGGCAGAGCTGGGATCAGATCCGGCAGGATTCTTCCCGTAAGGCATGGGTGTACCGGATAGCCACTAATGTTTGTTTGGACAGGCTGAGGAATGCCAAGCGGCGGGCACTTCCGATGGATCTCTCTGAACCCGCGGCTATTATTATGGAGCCCAGTGACAGCTTGCCCCGGAATTCTTGGATATGGCCGGCCCCCGATAACGCTATCGACCCGGCCAACATCGTGGTCAACAGAGAAACCGTCCGGTTATCTTTTATTGCGATCCTGCAAATACTGCCGCCCCGGCAACGCGCTGTACTGATCCTGCTTGATGTCTTCCGGTGGTCGGCTAACGAGGCAGCACATGCGATGGGAATGACCACAGCAGCCGTCAACAGTGCTGTGCAACGGGCCCGGTCGGGTATCGCCCGGTCCAATCTCCGGTCCGAGGAGTTACAAGGGGGAGATGCCCAGGCAGATCAACAAGTGCTTGCAAGTTATATGGAAGCCTTCGAACAGTATGATATTGATGCCTTGTTGGCCTTATTCCACGAGAACGGCAGCTTGTCGATGCCGCCATTTACGATGTGGGTTCGCGGCAGCTCTAATCTGTCGTCATTCTACACTATTACACGCAGCCATTGTTTGGGCTCCAGATTGCTGCCGGTTCGGGCTAACGGGGATTGCCCCGCTTTAGCCCAGTATGTCCCCGCCGGACCGGATGGACGGCTGGTTCCGTGGAGCATTCATATTCCAGAGCTGGAAGTGGGGAAGATCGCTCATATCCATCATTTCATTGATCCTGAGTTATTTGTACGATTTGGATTGCCGGCAGATTTGGACGCGAGGCAGAATTTTTCAATAGACCGATGAGTTTGCGGCGGCCGGATCGTCTATACTAATGAATCACAAATGCGGGTTCAATCCAAACTCAAGGAGGAACAATCTTATGACGGTAAAACTTACCCCTTACATTACTTTGGAGGGCCGGGTAAAGGAAGCCATTCAGTTCTATGAACAAGCCATCGGCGCACAAACCCTCTCTATGATGACTTACGGTGACATGCCGGAGATGCCGGGCACATTCACGGACGATCTGAGGAGTCTTGTAGCACACGCCAAGCTAAAGGTTGGAGGTACGGAGCTTATGTTATCCGATGCTCCAGGCGGTTCGCCTGCTGGAAACGGGAAACGGGTTACTATCTGCATTACAACGAATGATGTAGAAGAATCCAAGCGGATCTATGAAGCCTTGCGGCAGGAGGGTCAGGTCAATATGCCGTTTAAAGAAGAACCCTTCAGCCCCGGGTTTGGTGATGTAACGGACAAATTCGGCGTGACCTTTCAAATATATACGGAGCTTGAAGACTAATTTACGGATAATGAGCTGCACCCGATGAGGGTGCGGCTCTTTTTTGATAGTTGTGGGGTTATTTTGTGTGAAGTCTGAATTTACGTCAGGCGCATGTACACTGGGCATCCGCCCAAGCGCCTTCTCCGCGAATGCATATGATGATTATGCCTACTCACTTGAAAGGAGCGATCATATATGGGATTTTTTCCAACACCGGGAACCGGCGGCGGATTTCCGGGGATTCCGGGAGGACCAGGAGGACCTGGGTTTCCAGGTGGAGGTCCCGGCGGATTTCCGGGGACTCCGGGACCTCCGGGAGGCGGACCGGGAGGCGTTCAGGCGCCGACGTCCCCTCCGCCGCAATTCGTGCCGCAAATGCCGATTACCACATTCGCCATCGACCCCGGAGGAATTAGACGCTGCCTGTTCCGCAACACATACATTTGGCTGAACAATGGCGAGCAATTCTGGTTCTTCCCGATATTCGTCGGGCGCAGTTCAATTGCAGGGTTCCGATGGACCGGTTTCTTCTGGACGTATTTCGGCATTGATCTGAACCGGGTCAGCTCGTTCACCTGCTTCTGAGGCAGACCGCGGAAGAGAACAGCATAAGGGCTGTTCTCTTTGTTGCGGTACTTATATAATTGGCATATATATCTATAGCAGCAATGACCAGGAGGACGGTATGCAATTTCAACCCATGTATGAGGACGGGGAATTATTCCTGCCGAAGATCGAATTCAATATGACACCGGGCCAGCCGGTTGGCATTATAACGGACTTGAAGCGGAAGCAGCTTGTAATGAATCAATTAGCGGATCATGCCCATTATTATTTATATCGGGCCGGGCAACACGAGTATATGCGTTTAACAGTGGAGGAGCTAATCACATTTTTAATTCATGTGTCGGAGAGGAAGGAGCATACCGCTTCGCTCATGGAGTATTTTGCATTAAAAGAAGAACGGAAGGTAAAAATCAAGGATCTCAGCTCGTCCAAAAGGATGTATGTAACCTTGCTGCGTGTCTTTTTTGCGTATCAGCCTGCACTTGTTCTGGAGGAGCCCTACTTTTACCTGGAAGAACAGGACCGCCGTCAATTGAAACGGATTCTGGATGACTTGTCGGGAGAAAAGCAGCTTTTAATTCTAACTTCGAATTTAGAGGATGCCCTGATTTCCTGTGATGTCATTTACCGGTTGAACGAGTCCGGATTCCATCCGCTCGATATCCGGGACTCCGAAGAGGACAAGCAGGACGTACATAAACAGGAGGAGCCCAATATCACCTTGCAGAAGATCTCTACCAAACGAAATGACAAGGTGATTTTATTTAATCCGCCTGAAATCGATTTTATAGAAAGTGTAGAGGGTTCGATTCTTGTTCACGTGGGCGGGGAGAATTATGACTGTGCGCTGACGCTGACCGAGCTGGAGCAGAGGTTATTGAATTTCGGGTTCTTCAGGTGTCACCGCTCCTACATCGTTAATCTGCAGAAAGTAAGAGAGATTATTACCTGGACGAAGAATAGCTACAGCCTGCGGTTAAACACAAGCCAGGATGCCGTGGTTCCGTTATCCCGTTCCAAATTGCAGGAATTAAAGGCACTTCTGGGCATTTAATGGGTACCATTCAGCCGGTTACAGCTACATTTCGGCGGGTTTTGATGGCAGGAAGCGGGTATTCCTTATATATTTATGCCATCAACGCTAAGGATGTGGAGTTAATGGAGGTTATCCAGGTAGAACGTGTCCGCAAGAGCTTTGGACAGAAGGACGCGTTAGCAGATGTGTCTTTTTCCATTCCTAAGGGGGAAATTTTTGGGTTCCTCGGTCCGAGTGGCGCAGGCAAAACGACATTAATCAAGATTCTTACGGCGCAGCTAAATCCGACTAGCGGACAGGCAAGTGTATTTAACCAGCCGGCGGAGAAGATGCAGCAGTCTGCCCAGAAGATGCGCTTTGGCATTCTGACGGATAACAGCGGCCTCTATGAGCGGTTATCGGTTGAGGAGAATCTGGAGCTGTACCGTAAGTTATATGATCTTCCCAAAGCTGCGGTCGATAAGGTGCTGCAGTTTGTGAACTTAAGCGGGGAGCGCAAAAAGAAAGTCAATCTCTTATCGAAGGGGATGCGTCAGCGTGTTATGCTGGCCTGCGCGATTATCCATGAGCCGGAATTATTATTCTTAGATGAGCCTACCTCGGCTTTGGACCCGGTGAACTCCGCACATATTTATAAAGGCTTGCGTTACCTGAATGAGAAAGGGACAACGATTTTTCTGACTACGCATGATATGGCGGAAGCAGAATTGATGTGCAACCGTGTAGCCATTCTGTATCAGGGACAAATTCAGGCCATTGGCTCACCGAAGGAGCTTAAACGGCAGCACCGGAAGAATGCAGTTAGTGTTGACTTAACCAATGGGGAAGCCTATGAGCTTCCAATCGGTGAGGAGACGGCGGATCAAATCGCGGATTGGATGAAGCGGGGGCTCATTGACCGGATCGAGACGAAAGAGCCCAGCCTCGGTGATATTTTTATTAAAATGACAGGAAGTGAGCTGCTATGAGTATCTCATTGAAACGTGCCCGGGCGATATTTGTGAAGGATTACAAAGAGTTCTCGCGCAATTATGCGGTCTCCATTATGCTGATTTTTCCTATTATTATCGCTCTGTTTTTCAGGGGTGCAGGGGCGTCTTTGCCCGGAGCCAGCGGTTTTCTTTTTAATAGTTCGTTTGTGCTGCTAACCTGTTTCGCACAAGCCTGCCTGATTGCAGAAGAGAAGGAGCGTAACACTTTACGGTCATTAATGATGACTCCGGCTACGACCCTGGATGTACTCATCGGTAAAAGCAGTTTAGTCTTTGTCATGTCTGCTGTTGTTCTCGCTATTTCCACATTATTATTCGGCTATGAGCCAGCTAATATTTGGACGTTTGTGGCCGCAATCTTCCTGTCGATTATTCTGTACACAGCAGCCGGGACGATCTGCGGGTTATTCTCCAAGACGTTGCTTGAAGCCTCATTATCTATACTCCCTGTGGCGTTTATATTTATGGGTGCCCCGTGGGGCGCAGTACTAGTGAAGGATTATCCGGTCTTCAAAGTGCTGGATTACATGCCAAGCAGCCAGCTTGTGCATTTGCTGGGTCTAAGCGATACAGGATATACGACGGGCGATGTCTTGAAACCCCTTCTCATTATTTTGGCATGGACGGTTGTATTGACGATTGTGTCGGTTGTTCTGTATATGCGGCGGCTGAAGGACGAGTAGGGGACTGGACGGGAGGGACTTTAGCCAGCCTCCGGTGGGTCTTTGGTAGGGCCGAAACAAGCGGCCGGCTGAGACTATAAGACGATTATTGTCCAATCGCAGCTCTGATGTTGTCATAACGGGGCCTGCGGGGTAATAAAGATGATTAGAACTTACGAATTTGGCTGAATTTGGAGCGGGAGCCAAGGAAACGGAGGAAAGATCATGGCGGCACAGACAGTATCAGGCATCAGCTCCGTACAGCCCATAGCGGCCTATGGCGGTACACAGAGTGATGTCAGTTCCCTGGAGAAACAGCGCAATCAGCTGATGATGGAACTGGATAAAGTGAATGCGGCACAGGGAAGTCAGATGCAGACTCCGTACCGGCGGGAGCAGCTGCAGCGGCAAATCCGGCTGCTGGAGTCCCAGCTCGTACTGAAGAGCGGAAGCAGCACCCCTGCCAATTTCGTACCGGCATCTCCGCTTCAGGATCACCTCCCCCTTTGGCGAAATGAAGGAACGGGAGGCTTCAAGGGTATCGGTCTCACCGATCCCCGGACGGCGACGGTAGACTCGGAAGGGCATTTCAACGCATTAATTTAAGTTAGAGAGTGAAGGTGCGGCGAGCGTCTGGTGATGAACCGGGCTTGTCGCACCTTTTTTGTGTGAAGAGGCGGCAGAGTAGCGTTTGATAGGGCTATAGGAATGGGAAAAAAGAGCGCAATAGACCGCGCTTCCTTGGCGGAGACGTCAGCCTGCCAGCGGCAACCGGATGAAGCTCTTCATACGTGGTGAGGGATTTACTGCCGGGCTTCTGCATCGTTTCCAGCGTTGCGGATAATTGCTTAATCATTACACGCATATCCTCAAGTTCAGCACGCTGCTGGAGCAACTGAATCGAAACTACCTCGTTTGCTTTCTGATCCAGTGCGTGTTCAATATACCCGATCCGGGACCATATTTTATTCATAGGGTCACCGTCTGTATCTGGGCTTAGATTCTCTTGCAGCGGGCTCGCTGGCAGGTTGCCATTCGTGAGATACAGATCTATGCCTTCCAGTGCTTCGCCCTGATTAATGCGGTCTTTAATATGATTGAGCTGGCTGATTTGCCGCTCCGAGAAGGTATAATGTCCAAGACGGTCCTTTGGAAAGAAATCAGGGAACATGGCCGCCCAGCGTTTGATCGTAGTCTGGCTAACGGACAGCAGCTCCGCAGCTTCCTTGGTTTTCAGAATTTCCATTTCAATCCCTCCAGTTTAGTAGTCCTTCTATGAGTAATTCGTTGTTCTTTGGCGGCTCCCTGCACAGGTGACAAAGGAAGTGCTGATTCGCTAAGCAAAGTGTTATTACGACTTTTCCTGCTCTACAGAGAGCAGTGTATTTCATACAGCACAGTATAATTGTATCCCTGGAGAGTGGGCCTGCCACGCTCCTTTCTTCATGGACCAGGATTATAGTAAGGAATAACTCCGTATGTGAGGTTGTGAAGGAGCCAATATGGATCTAGAGGAGGTATTTATGCTTACGAGAAAAGTAATAAGTCTTCTACTAGCGCTTGCAGTCACATTCACAGGTTTCATCCCGCAGACAGCCGGTGCGGCCGAAAGCCCTGCCAACTACGGGGTGTCTTCAGCGGATACCGCAGAGGCGGCTGATCCTGCATCTATGCCGCAGGCAGCGGCCGGACCCGCGGTCATACAGAACTACCCGATGCCCTCGATCTATACCGCATCCAGCGCCTTTTCACTGAAAGTCAATAATGAAGCGGTTCCCGTCATTAACTATCAGTCTGAATACGATTACGCCGAGTTCTCGTTTGACGGAACAGTCAGTATTGAAGTTACGATGCTGGGCAATAAGCCGATTGAATCGTATTCGATCAGCCCGCTGGCCAAGAACATCCAGGGGACCGTCAACGGGAGTAAGAACAAGCTGACCTTTACCCTGTCTGCCTCGACCTATGTCATTGTAGATATCAATGAAGACCCTAATGAAAATTACGATGAAACCGACCGGACGAAGCATCGGAAAAGACTCGTCATCGCTGCCGATCCGCTGGAGACGAATATTCCCGCGTCCTCCGGTCCGGGAATCTACAATGTAACTGCTGCACCGTACAATGCAGACAAAACGGGGGCAACGATAACCTCGAATGCGATCCAGCGGGCGATTGACGACGCCAATCAAGCCGGGGGCGGTACGGTGTATATTCCGGCGGGCGTGTATAAGAGCAGCAATCTGACCCTGAAAAGCAATGTTACCTTCTACCTGGCTGGCGGAGCTGTCATTGTCGGCACGGGCAGGGGCGAGGATTACCGGAATGACTTCCGCAAGGATACGATCTCCGATGGAACGTATTTCATCACCACGGCGGTGAATTCCAGCAATATTACGATGCGCGGACGCGGCACCATTGACGGGAAAGGGATCGAGATGCGCAATCGCAAGATGGTGAATCCGCCGAGGAAGGAGGGCTTGCCGGAGGAGCGGCAGCACAAGAACGGTGAAGTGTTCATCAATAATCTGCTGGTACCGATGCAGACCAGCAACTTCACCTTCGACGGATTAATTCTGCGCGATGGCGGCTTCTGGGCGTTCATGGTCGTTCGCTCGGACCATGTGAAGATCACCAACTACAAGGGATTCCAGAGCGTGTATGGCCATATTGAGGAAGATGCTATGGATATCAATGAAAGTCAGGATGTGCTGGTGAAGCATGCCATTGCCATCTCCAACGACGATACGTATTCCACCAAAACCTGGCCGCAGAAAGGAATGTCCAAGGATTGGCCGGGAGCGATTGAGCAACTGGAAAGGGTGACCTTTGACGACAGTCTGGCCTGGACCCGCGCTGCGGCATTCAAGATCGGCATGGGCGTATGTACACCGCAGATCGGTGTAACCTTCCGTAATTCGTACGTGTATAATAGCGCCCGGGCTTTCTTCGTGGATCATGGCTATTCCCTAAATACACTTCCGGTGGAGGGCTATGCCAAGGATATTACGTATGAGAATATTGATATCGAACGGGTCCGTAGCATGCAATTCGGCAATTTCTGGCTCTATGTCTCCACTGTCACTGCCGGCGATGTGAGCAATGTCTTGTTCAAGAATATTAATGTCCGGGAAACAGGAACGCAGACGTCGTTTTTGCGGGGACAGCCCCTCAAGGGCGGAATGGTGAGCGGGGTGACGTTTACGGATGTCGTGGTCAAAGGCAAGCTGGCGCAGAATATGAGCGACCTGAAGGCAACCATCCGCAATGATTATGTGAGCGGCGTAGTCTTTGCGAACTCTGAGCAGCCGCTGTTTAGCGATAACTTTACAGATGGGGATATTTCGGATTGGACGACCCATTCAGGCACAACCAGCTGGGCGGTGACAGCGGACGGAGGGAATCAGGTTCTGTCTACCAGCAAGACGCAGACGGCGCTCATTACCGCGAATGCCGGTGCTCCCTGGACGGATTACACGTATGAAGCCAGAACACGGTTACCCTTCAATAACACAAGTGAGAACGCAGGCATTGTCTTCCGGGTGAAGGATCAGGAGAATTTCTATATGTACCGGATCGATGCAAGCAAGAGCCAGCTGCAGCTGTACAAAGTTATAGCTGGAACGCTGACACTTGTATCCGAGACTTCTTTTACCCCTGTGAAGAATCAATGGTATACGCTAAAGGTAACGGTGCAGGGGAATACGGTCAAAGGGTATGTGGACGGACAATTAAAGACTACATGGAGTAATCCGAACACTGAACTCACCTCCGGGGGAGTCGGCTTCCGCACCACCTCTGCCGGTATCTGGTTTGACGATGCCAAGGTGACAGAGATTCATAATCCGCCAACCGATATTGCGCTGAGTGCTACCCGTGTTGCGGAGCTTACCACTCCGGGAGGCGTAGTCGGAACCTTCGCTACAACCGATCCTGATTTGGGAGATACCTTTACTTACGCACTTACTCCGGGAGAAGGGGATGCCGATAACAGCAGCTTCTCCATCCCTCCGCTGGGGAACACGCTGATTCTCCGGACCACGCCGGATTATGAAGTCCAGAGCAGCTACAAGATCCGGGTGAAGAGCGTTGACGCAAGCGGACTGTCTGTGGCGAAGAGCTTCACGCTACAGGTTACAGATGTGGATGAAACGCCTATCGATTCTAATCCGAATTCTGTCCGGTTCAGCGACAACTTTGAAGATGGGGATACCGCAGGGTGGACGGCTGCTGCGGGTAACTGGAATGTGGCAACAGACGGTAACACGAAGGTGCTGATCCAGACGAAGGGGAATACTACGGCGCTCAATACAGCCGGGGATTCGTGGAAGGATGTTGCGGTGGAAGCCAAAGTGAAGGTTCCCATCGCGAATGCCAATGCGGGCATTCTCTTCCGGGTGCAGGATGCCAATAACTATTATATGTACCGGATTAATGTGAACGACAAGAAGCTGGAGCTGTTCAAGGCGGTAGACGGAACGCTGACTTCTGTGTCCAGCACGATGTTCGCCGATGCGGCCGCGAATCAGTGGTATACCCTTAAAGCGGTCATCAAAGGAAACCGGATCATAGGGTATGTGGACGGCCAGTTAAAGCTCGAATGGACGAACCCGCTAACGGAATTAACCGCTGGGAGAATCGGCTTCAGAACAACATCCCAGAATGCTGTGTTTGATAATGCCCGCGTTACAGGTATACAGAAGGTGCAATCCGCTGCGAACAAGACGGTGACCCAGGACGTATATACGGCGGTCAGCGCTGAAGGAAATAGCCTTAGTGTCAGTCCAAGCAGTGCAGTGGCGGGGCAGACGATTATTCTGACAGCGGAGGGCTATAATCAGAGCAACATCCCGCCAATCATCGGCGACGAGCGGTATCAACCGTTAGCGTGGAGCTCCACGGAGGCGGGCAAGTCGGGAACGTTTACCGTTACTGATGTGGTATATGAGGCCGAGTACCTTCCCTCTGTGACAGGTGATTTCAAGATAACGGTGACCTATCTGAAGCAGATATGGGACGGAACGTCCTGGACGGATACCGCTATAACGGATGCCCTGACTGTAGACATTACTGTAAGTCTGGCACCTGAAGCCAGTGAGGAGGATGACACGCTTACGCTGAACGCGGAATGATTATCTTTTAATTTGCTCTAAAGAGGCTACAACCTATAGATAACTTCACAATCCTGGACAGTAAGAAGCTTATCACTTCTTATATGCCAGGATTTTTTATGAGAGAATTATAGTATACGTGCAACCCATTCTACGAACTGTCTACTATATAGATAAGAGCTTTTATAAGGAGAATAGCAGATGGAAGATCAGGGAATAGTCCACCTATACTTACAGCGTTCACAGCAGGCCATTGTAGAGACCAAGAATAAATACGGGGCTTACTGCAGAGTGATTGCCAGAAACATCATTTCCAATCTCTCAGATATTGATGAATGTGAGAATGATACATACTTGGCAGCGTGGAATGCAATTCCGCCAACGATGCCCAGGAAGCTATCTGTATTTCTAGGGAGAATTACACGTAATATAGTGCTCGATAGATATAGCTATAATACAGCCAAGAAACGCAACCGTCAGTTTGATGCCATTCTAACCGAACTGGAAGGATGCATAGCTTCCCCGGATACGGTAGAAGGAGAATATGAAGCGGGTGAAACCGCAAGCTTGATCAATGAATTTCTATATGGCATAGAGGAGCAAGCCAGAAATATATTTATTAGGCGGTACTGGTATTCAGATTCTATAGAGGAACTTGCTATGAGATTTCAGATGAGCAGCAGTAAGGTGAAGTCCATTCTTTTCAGGACAAGACATAAGCTCAGAGCTCATTTAGCCAAGGGGGGAGTTCACCTGTGAAAAGAGAAGAGTTATACCGCGAGATCGGACTCATTGATGAAGATTTAATCGAAGCAGCCGGATCGAGCGGAGCGGAGAAAAGGAAAAAAGGCTTTTCTAAAAAGTGGGTGGCTCTGGTTGCCTGTCTTGTACTCTATAGTTCAACCGCTTCCGCTTTATTAGCAACCGAATATTATAAGAATCAGAACGCAGAGCCGTATATCCGTTATCTGAGAGCTGAAGACATGGAGTTACTGCCCGTTCCTAAGTATGATGGGATGAAATTTCTGCAGGCCCTCAAAAGTGACAATGAAGAACATGTATATATTGCTATTAACCGGCTGGTGGAAGGCTTCAATGATCCAAGCTTAAGAGCAAAGGCATTGAATAAACTTCAGCCGTTTGCACGAAATGAGAATCCCAAAATCGCCGATGCGGCTGCTTTTGCTATAGATATTCTGTCCCAAAGTTACCGGAGTCCGTATATTGTTAAACTGGCAGACGGCAGTATGTTATTTACGTTATTTAATAATTATTCGGATTATGGAAGTCAGAATGTCCTATGGAGGATCAAAGACAATAAGCTGGAGGAATATTCAAGCTTCTCTGCACCCTCTATGTATATAACAGATATGATTCCTTCACCCGATAAGAAGTTAGTTGCGGTCGTCACCTGCTCTAATAAAAGTGAATTTGTGCAGATTATTAATGTGGAAGCAGGAAGAACCAGTCCGGAATTAATAGAATCCGCAAGAGTCAAATATGGGGCGGAGCAAGAAATAGACACATGGATCCGCCCGGATTATGAAAATTATAGTGATGCCAGTAACATCGTCTGGAAGGACAATGATACCTTGGAGTTCGAGGGTTCCCTGGCCTATCAGGATACGGAGATTATAGAGAATGTCAGTGTAACTTACCAGTTTAGCAGCAAGGTAATGGAAGTGACCAAACTTAACTAGTCTGCGCAATGCACAGAATATAAGAGAGCCGTGAGCCGCCTGTAAGGGCGGCCTTATATTTATCTATTTAAGGCGGCGGGTTAATGCCCAGAATAGCAGAGCCAGGGCACTGACGATTGCGCCTAACAAGCATACTCCGTTCCAGCCTGAGTGGGCATAGATGCTGGTAGATGCGATTGACCCGGTGGCGCTGCCTATGGAATAGAAAATCATGTAACCGGCAGTAAGCCTGCTGCGTGCCTCCGGGTGCAAATTAAGAATCATGCTCTGGTTGGTGACATGTACAGCTTGTACTGCCAGATCAAGAAGGATAATGCCGGCGATTAATGCGGGAAGTGAATGCTGAGTATAACTTATGGGCAGCCATGACAGAAGCAACAGAATCAATGCCGCGCCAGTAGTTCTCTGCCCTAAACCCCGGTCGGCAAGACGGCCTGCCCGCGCTGCTGCCAATGCTCCAGCCACTCCGGCGAGTCCAAACGCGCCAATCGCAGAATGTGAAAGAGACAGCGGCGGGGCGCTGAGCGGCAGCACCAGGGAAGTCCATAATATACTGAACGCGGTAAAAATCAGCAGAGCCAGTACAGCGCGGATGCGCAGAATTCGCTCCTGTGCGAATAACGTGAACAGCGAACGCAGCAGCTGCAGGTAGGATAAGGATTCTCTTGAGGGCTCATCCTTGGGCAGCACCCGAAACAATACGCCAGCCATGATTAGCGTTAATCCCGCAGAGACCAGGTAGACAGAGCGCCAACCGGCTATATCCGTCAATACACCGGCGAACGTCCGTGCGAGCAGAATTCCAATAACGATTCCGCTGGTTACCACGCCCACGGTACGTCCGCGCTCAGCCGGGTCTGCCAAAGTTGCCGCGAAGGCAACCAGTGTCTGTGTTACTACGGCAAGCAATCCAACCGCAGCTATGCTTATGAATAACACCTTGCTGGTATGGGCTGTACCAACCACAATCAGAGCCAGGACGGATATTAGCATCTGTCCGGCGATCAGCCAGCGCCGGTTCAACAAATCTCCGAGGGGCACCAGCAATATCAGTCCAAACGCGTAACAAACTTGAGTAATGGTAATAACAAGGCCAACGGAGGAATGAGTAATCCCGAATTCGTGTGAAATAGCATCCAGCAGGGGCTGCGCATAATAGATATTGGCGACTGCCAGTCCGCAGGCGATGGCAAATAAGAGTGCAACACTCCGGGACATTGGGGATGCCGGAGCGGATTCGGATGCTATAAGCGGTTGTTCGACTACCTTTTCCAAAGAGACGCCTCCTTAAATGAATGTATAACGGATCGCACAATAATATACTGAACGGTATGAAATATGACCTGATAAATATAACTATAAACAAAGATAACTGTCAATACATTGACATGACAGCCTGTTAAACATAAAATTATAATATACTGAACGATATGAAAAGAGGGGTTATATTGGCCCGGCTACGTGAATTTGATGAAGACAAGGTGTTGGATGCAGCGATGCAGCTATTCTGGGAGAAAGGATTCGAAGCTACCTCTTTGAGCGATTTGACTTCAAGAATGGGCATTCAGCGCCCCAGCCTATACTCCGCCTTTGGAGATAAAAAAGGACTATTTGAAGCTGCGCTTCGCAAATATACGAGTGCTCACGCTGCCTCTATCCGGGGCAAACTCCAGACTAATTCTTCTGTTAAAGAGGCATTCCGCAGTTTTTTTGAGAATCTAGTGGTAAAGGAATATGGGAAAGGCCCGAACTGGGGATGCTTTTGCCTCAACTCGATGGTGGAGCTTGCCCCTCATGATGAGAAATTTGCAATCCTGACCAGAGAACATCAGATGTATCTCTCGGTAATCTTCCAGGAAACGGTTGAACGGGGGTTGCATTCAGGTGAGCTTGATCCCGGCATTAACGCAAAGAGTCTGGCGCAGACACTGGTCATATCATTAATCGGACTGACTGTGTTCATGAAATCCCGGCCCGAGCGGGCCTTTGTTGATAATTCTGTCAGAGAAATATTGACATTGTTGAGATAGAATCATGAATAGGGGAATCTGATTAGAGGGGTTGGCTTAGAATGCTGCTGACGACTGAGGACCAATTAATTGGGGAGATCGCAGGCTGGCTGAAGAAGCATTTTGAGGCTGAGCTGCTGTCTGCCGGGCGTGTGAATCGCGGGCTGATGAACGAGAAGTGGATTATCGGGACGAATAAGGGGCGGCTGTTCGTCAAAAGCTATCACCCCGGGCGGTTCAAGATGGAGGATCCGGAGTTTCGCGGCAAGATTGAGAATGCGCTGCAGCTGCAGCTCCTGTGGTATCAGTCGGGAGGACCGTGTCCTGAGCCGTTAACGCTGGAAGGGCGCTGCATGCACATCCTGCCCTGCGGAAGATACATGACCGTCATGACATGCTGTCCGGGTGCTATGGTGCCTGCCGGTATGATCGGTGAGCAGGCGATGCATTCACTCGGACGGGCTGCCGCGGATATGCATACTGTCTGGGATTCCGCAGCGGCATCAGGATTGGGAGCAGCAGTGCCGGCGGGTGAACCGGCCTGGCAGTTGTCGCGCGAGGAGATGGAGCTCGCCTGGGAGGTAAGCTGGGAGGCAGCCCGCAGCTCGTCCGGGCGTGTCCGGAACGCGCTGCAATTACAGAAGGCGGTTGCTGATTCACTTGGAGATAAGGACTTTACGCCTCTGACAGCTGGCTGGGCCCACCTTGATCTGTGGGCAGACAACCTGCTATTCGAAGGGGACGCGCTGGCAGCCATCGTTGACTTCGACCGGGCACGCTACTCGTTTCCGGCGCTGGACCTCGGGCGGGCAGTCCTTTCCGGCACACTCAGCGGGAGCGGATTCCACAGGGATGCGGTTGCTGCTTTCGCTGAAGGCTACCGTAGTGTACACCCGCTGCCGCCGGGCACTCTTTTGCGGGCAGTCAAGTATGTCTGGTGCATCGAGTCGCTTTGGTGGATCAAGCCGCCGCTCGATTCGTCGAGCAGGGTCCCTGCCCGTTTTGCCGAAGAAATGATTCATACTGCGGAGCATTGGGATCAGCTTGATGCACTTCTTGGGGATATTTAGCTGGATGCAGGTTAACCCGGTAGGATTAACCTACACCGTCACTTTCCAACAAGGAATAGAAATTATCGCGGTCCTCGTCATCAAATTGGCCAAGCGTCCGTACCCGGACAAGCTCGTGACCCCCATACAAATCTAATTCCTCACCAAAATTATTGTAGAGTGCAATCATATGGCCCTCATGATTCAGCTCCATGTATCCGTAACATTCATGCTCAGGCTTTTGACCGTAAAGGACCACAAATCTGATTATATCCACGCTGTTCATGCACAGCACTTCCTTTCTATGGTACATAATTAGGCTTGTAGCAAATTTTACGTGAAGCCGGACGAATAGGAAAAAGCAGTCACGGTCCTCATACCCGCAAATTCATTCATACTTGCTAAGTTTAGGGGGGCATACCCCGCAATGCGGCTCCCACACAAATTATTTCTTGACAGGATGGGATTAGGGGATTAATATATCGTGCCAGTTCACTCTGTTACTCTGCTATGGCTAAACACATAAAAAAGCTTTCCACAATCCCCTTCCGGGCGATTATGAAAAGCTGCTGTGCAAACAGTGTTTATTACGCTCCCTAGAATTTCTCCGGGAACTGCTTGATAATGCCCATTGTCAGAACATCCGCTAAATGAATCATATGGACCTCATTCTTGTCGGTTGCGGCAATATCTGCTGCCCAGTCTCCCTTGAGGCAGCTCAGCACAATGTCTGTAACTAACTGAAGGTGCTCATACAGCATCTCTTGCACCACTTTAAACGGCCAGTTCGGATTCAGTGCGCTCAAAAAAGTTGCAATCTCATCGGCATTCTTATGCCAATCGGCCTGCAGCTTCTTCAGATCAGCCTGATTGCCCGCTTTGGCGGCTGCTACAATCTTGCCTGCAATCCCAATATGCTCTTTCAACAGCTCCGCCAGCTTATTGCCGGCAGCCTCCCCGTAATACGGTTTGAATACATCGCCTATGTCCTGCTGGTTTCTCAGCAGCCGGTTCAGCACATCCTTCTGGTCCGGGTTATTAGAGATGGCACTGACAATATAGCTTCGCGTCCATATGGTATGGTCAATCCATACCTTCTGCATATCGCTTTTCAGCTGAACCATCTTGGGGCTGAAGCAAACCGCTTCTTGCTTGCCGCCAGCCTGTGCCTGTAGGGGTCCTGCTGCTTGCGTCAAGGTGAGCATGAGCACCAATGTTAACGCCAGCAGCCATTTGTTTTTCAAATTCATCTGCTCCTTTATGTGTGCGTATGAAATGGCTTGTATTATTATGGCTGAAGCGGGAGGTTATATGCAGAATAGGACATTGTGGTTTTGTCGTTCTTCTACTTTTCTTCCATTTGTTGTTGCCTAATCCTCTATTTGCAAATATCATAGATTCATAATACTCCATGACATTACATCAGTATTCGAACTATTATTTGTAATCATATGAGGAGGAACGGTAGCGATGTTCAGGAAAAGCATTATGAAACGAAGCTTTGCTCTATTAGTAGCTCTAGTATTGGTATTATCATTCATTCCGCTCAAGCCTGCCCTGGCTCAAGAGAACTCAACGGGCGGCCAGCAAGAAACGGTCTACACGGGAGAGGGTTACGAGGTAATCTACACTATTTCTTCTAAGTGGGAGGGGGCATTCAATGCGGATGTCACCATCAGGAATACGGGCGACCGGACGATTGAGAATTGGACACTGGGCTTTAACCAGCCCTATGAGATCACTAATATCTGGAACGGGATTGTGCAGGCCTATGTGAATGGTGCTTATGTAATCAAGAATGCAGGGAGCAACCAGGACATTCCTGCGGGCAGCAGTGTGAACTTTGGCTTCACGGCGAAGTATGACGGGGAACTGGTCCTTCCGTCAGCGTTTGATATGCAAGGCAGCGAACAGATTGTGCCGGCAGGAGACTATGAAACAAGCTTCACAGTGACGAGTGATTGGGGAAGCGCTTTTAACGGTGAAATTGCCATTAAGAATCTATCGCAGACCACCATTGAGGACTGGAAGCTGAGTTTTGATTATGAGGGGAATCTGGAACGGTTCTGGACGGCCGAAATCACCGGGCATACCGGTAATCATTACGTCATACATAATGCAGGCTACAACGCCAATATTCAGCCGGGGGAGACGCTGACACTCGGGTTCTCCGGGAATCCGGGAAATGTAGTCAATGAACCTGCGGGCTATGAGCTGACGCAGATTGCGGCCCGGCAAGAAGTACCTGAACTGGAGGAAGTCTCCGTGCAGCTGGATACGTACGGTTTAGAACTTCAGAATAGCGCAGACGGTGACTATTACTTCCTGAGAACGAAGCTGGACAAGCTGTCGGGAACACTGGGAGGGACATCGCGCATCAAGACCTTTACCTATCAGACTTCTGATAAAAATAAAACGGTCTTGCAGCAAGGAGCTATTCCTGTAAATGAGGTCTGGTCCGTGGAAGGCATAGGGCTGGGTGTCGGCTATAATCTGCTGAAGCTAAGTGCGCAATTAAGCGATGGTTCTGAGGTTGCCAAAGAGTATATCATTGTGAATTTCGACGAGAATAATCTGGATAACTTAGGGATTGACCGGGAGCAGGACAGCGACGGCGACGGAATTAGCGATTATTACGAAGAACATTATGGCCTTTCCGTTACCAGTAAAGATACTGATGGAGACGGATTAAGCGACCGGGATGAGATTATCGTATTGAAGCTGAATCCGCTGGAACAGGATAGTGATCAGGACGGGATTCTGGATGGTGACGAAGACAGCGATAACGACGGATTAACCAACCTGGAAGAGTTGTCCTATCAGACGAGCCTGATCAGCGCGGATACGGACGGCGATGGTCTTTCGGATGGCGAAGAGGTGCAGAAGTACCAGACGGACCCCCTGAAGACGGACACCGATGGCGACGGGCTGTCGGATGCCTGGGAGGTGAAGATCGGAAGCAATCCGCTCGTAATGGAGGCGAAGTTCTCAAGGACGGTTGTGGTTGAAGCTGCGGATGCCAAGGTAGTTCCCAGCGTTACCGTTGAAGGGGTCAGCGCGGAACAGGTGGGCAGTTTATCTGTAGATCCTGTTCAGGACGGCATTCTTAATGATACAACGATCCCCGGCTATATCGATCAAGGCTACAATTTCTCAATAAACGGAGCCTTTGAGAAGGCGACGATTTCCTTCGAACTTGATGATAGCTTGTTGAATACAGCGAACTTCGTCCCGCGGATCTACTATTTCAATGAAGCAGCTCAGTTATTTGAAGAGCTACCTAATCAGAAGGTTACGGGTAATGTGGTTTCGGTTGAGACTGCACACTTCTCAAAATATATTTTATTAAACAAAACCGTATACGATACTGTATGGCAGTATAAGTTCCTGTATGATGAGGGAGAAGAGCAATATTCGGGGATGGACATTGTCTTCGTCATCGACTCCTCGGGCAGCATGTCGAGCAATGATGGAAGCAATGTGAGAACCAGCGTAACCAGACAGTTCATCAACCTGCTGACAGGAAGTGACCGGGGCGCTATTGTTGATTTTGACGACACCGCCAAGGTATTATCCGCGTTCACCTCTGATAAGGCAGCTTTGAATACAGCCGCAGGGAAGATTGACAGTAACGGCGGAACGAGCCTGACTAGCGGAATTGCAAGTGCGCTTAATTTGTTCACCGCCAGCGGCAGAACAGATGTCCTGAAGTATATTATTATGCTTACAGATGGAGACGGCACTTACAATACATCGCTGACCAAGCAGGCCGCTGATAATCAAATCGTTATTTATACGGTAGGGCTCGGCAGCAGTGTATCGACGAGTGTCCTGACAAACATGGCGCAAGGCACCGGCGGCAGCTACTATCATGCGAGCAACGCCGATCATTTATACGGGATCTTCGATACGATCGCCGAGACCTCGGACTTATACAAAGATACAGACATGGACGGCATTAGTGACTATCACGAGAAAGAAATGCAGGCAGGCCGATTGCGTCTAGGTACAGGCGGTGCGGTGGTTAGAGTGAACTACCTGGATACGGACAGCGATGACGACGGGCTCAAGGATGGTGAAGAGGTCCGCATTCTGAAAGCCGGCGATAAGGTCTATGCCTATATGTATTCTAATCCTAATCTGACAGACACGGACGACGATGGTCTGAACGATGCGGTGGATCCCAGAAGGCTGACTCCAGATGTTAATGAAGCATTGATCCTTCAGTCAGATCACAGAGAGGGAGTACTCAAGGATGCTCCGCGAGGAGATTATACCGTATCGGATGACCTGACGTTCAATGACTACACCTATAGTGAATTATTCAAGCTGGGCCCGGTGTTCTCTGTGGCCAAGATTACGCCGGAAGCCATGATCTGGGGCGAAATGGCATTCCTGTTCTCCGTCGGCAAAAGCGGTGCGAGTGACGATATGAGCTCCGTTCTGAGCGATTTGATCTCAACGTTCAGATACAATAACCGCAGTAATGAAGGTACATCGGTTTCCGACGGTGACACCTTCAACACGGACAAATATATCAAGTATCATAACAGCAAGCTGGATAATGCAGTCATAAGTGACTCCAGCACCCAGAATTATGTACAATTAATCCGTGATTTCGTTGTCCAGGAGCTGCGCAATAGTAATGGTGACCTGTCTAAGCTGGAGTATGACCCAAGTGCGAACAAGGAAGTTGTTTATGATTACGTGGGCGGATTCTCACACAGCCCGTATCCGGTGTTTACGGAGAAGACCAATCTGGCGTTATCTCTGGCGATTCACGCGTTCCATGGCAATAATATTACCATTAAGGATTTCAAGATTGCCGGAGACCAGTTCAGCGGGAAGCTGGTGTTCCATTTCTATGATCATTTCGGCCTGGACGCAGATGATGAGATTAATTGGCCGGGATTTGTCGATTGGTTCACGCTGCAGCACTACGACCGTTTCAACGGCAAATATGTGCCGTTTATTACAACGATTGATTACGAGCTGTATTTCAGCGGTTCTGTTAACTAATTCAAAGCGTCTCATTCTGAAAGGGTCAGGCAGGTGGAGCAATGGGCCGCACTAGAATCGTCTTTATAGGCATTGCAGCTGCAGTGATAATTGTGGCGTTAGGGGTGATCATTAACTATAATCATTCCAGCGCGAAATATAATATTTACAGGGATCATCGCGAGCTGTTTGAGGCTGTGAGGGATGAGACCGAGCTTCTTATGACCAGCCTGGATAACCGGAGTGATATAGGAAATACCTTTATCTACTCCAATAACGGAAATGCTGTGGGCCATCAGTTCCTGGATGGTGTAGATACGGGCCTGCAGGGCAATGTACAGCAGATTATTGCGGTATCAGAAGACAAGTTGAACTTTCTTAGGTACAGCAGACAGAACGGGAAGAGCCTCCTAAGGTTCGTGTTTGACTGGGAAGGCGAGAACGGCAACACCTATCATATCGTGTATTGTGACAGTCAGGATCTGGTCGAGAAGGCTTATAGTGAGGAGCCTGTTAAATACAAGCTGGATACCCTGGCGGACGGCTGGTACGGGATAGAGATCGAGTGATCTGAGCGATGGCTGCATAACGGAGCAGGCCCTGTCCCTTAAGGGACGGGGATTTTTATGGGGTAGGGTTAAATCCGGACCTGTCAAAATCAACCTCTTCAATAAATTCGATAATTTCCCCGTTAGGGCTGTGAATGAGTGCGTTCTTCACCAGCAGCGGCGGTTCGCCAAGTGACAGGGTATCCGGTTCTACGAAAGTCCTTGCTCCGTGAGCAAGGGCTTTTTGATATATTTCCTCCACATTATCTACATAAAAGGCAAAATGCAATAACGCTCCGTGGGCTATCTCTTCTTCGGATGAAGCTTTCTTTCCCTGAGCAGGAATCACGGCATCGTTATCAAAAATTTCAAGGCAGGTTCTGCCGTCCGGTGAAATCAGCATCGAAGCTTCCTGGATGTGAAATGAGGGCAGACTCCAGTGATGGCCCCGCTTAAACCCCAGAACTTCGGTATAAAATGCAATAGTCGCTGTATAATCTCTAGCTTGGATCGCTACATGTGCCAGACCTTTTACGCCCATCTAATTACCGCCCCCTTATCTGATATAGGTTAATTATAGGTATAACAAAGGTTGAAATACATGTGAATAACAAGGGATTTATAGTAATATAGGCTTATATTATGAGGTATTTCAGATAATTTGGTTTATTAACTAAGGGGGTGCTCTGGATAGATAATCCTATGGATGACATTGATACAAAAATCATGACCTTACTGCAGTACAACGCACGAATGTCAGTAGCTCAAATCAGTAAAGAGGTGGCCATGTCGCAACCTTCGGTGAAAGAAAGAATGATGAAGCTGGAGGAAAAGAATATCATTTCCGGCTATGTCACTACGTTTAGTCTGCGGGAGCTGAACCGGGGGACGACAACTTTTATCCTATTAAAGACGGAACATTGCCACGAGCTCACTGACTTTTGCCGGGAGGCTATTGAAGTAACGGACTTATTCCGTATCAGCGGAGAATATAATTATCTCATGAAGGTGCAGACTGCATCGATTGAAGAGCTTGCAGAATTTCAGGATTCGCTTATTAAGTTCGGTCCTTCCAAGTCGCATATTAGTCTGAAAAATATACTGGAGAACAGGGTTTTGCTGTGAGAATTATTAATATTTCCGGATAAAACGAAAAGGTGGGATTATGGCATGAGGATGAAATTAGAGGGGATTACTGTATTGGCGCTGGATGTTGCCGTATTAACCGGCTTTTATCGGGATGTGCTGGGGTTTAAGATTGTTGTAGAAGAGGAGCATTATGCTGAGTTTGAGAATGACGGAGTTCGTCTGGCGGTCTTCTCGGCACCCTTAATGGCAGACAACACGAATGGCCATCCTTCTTTCTTGGAAGAGCGTAAGGGACAAGCCTTCGAGCTGAATTTCGAATGTGATTCTCCTGAGACGGTCCGCGTAAAGTATGATGAATTTGTTGCAAAAGGGGCTACAGGGATAACTGCACCGAAGGTGATGTCCTGGGGGCACACTACGGGATTCTTTGCAGATCCGGAAGGCAATATTCATTCCCTCTTTGCGGTTAACCCCGTTACAGCAGAGAATACCTGAGAGACTCGGCTTGGAGAACCATAGCAAAGCAGACCGCTAATGACGGACTCGCTTTTGATCACGGGAAAATCATTGCCCGCGCCATCGAACGGCTGCGCCAAGAAACGGAGCAGACCGGCATCGCGCTGCACTTAATGCCCAAGCTGTTTACCTTAACGGAGCTGCAGCAGGTGTACGGGGTAATTCTGGACAAAGAACTGCCGGAGGCTGTCTTCCGGGACAAGCTTGCGGGTCTGGTGGCTGAGACTGACCACTATACGGAGAATACGCTGCAGCATGCTTCCCGCTTGTACCGCAGGAATTGGGAAGAGGACTATTCGTTGTGATCACAATCCCGGTTACAGCAGAGGATCTTCCTTGCTGACTACATTCGCTTTTTTATCGGGCAGCAGCTTGCTCTTCACCGGCATGAATAAGGTGATTACAAACGCGGCGGCAGCTAGAATCATCATGAAGTAATAGGCGTCACTTGCCCCCAGCATCGAGGCCAGGGATTTAAGGTGCTCGGCTGTAGTAGAAGGGTTGCTGTGCATGACTGTTGCTGCATGACTTGTTGCCTGCACGGTGTAGATCGTAATGACGACAGCTGTACCAATGGCTCCGGCGATCTGGCGCACGGTATTATTCACGGCGGTGCCATGCGTACCCAGCTGCCTTGGCAGTGCGTTGAGTCCGGCCGTATTGAGCGGCATGGTAATGAAGCTTAGGCCAATCCGCAGGCCAATGGTACGAATCATCAGATACGTATAAGTTGTAGATTCCGACAAATCGGTTACCGCCCACATTGCCGGAATAATAAACAGTAAACCAATGATGAACAGCGGCTTCGCGCCGAACCGGTCATATAATTTGCCGGTAACGGGGGACATGAACGCATTGACAAGCGCGCCCGGCAATAATAACAGTCCTGCATCAAAGGGGGTGAAGCCGCGTCCCTTCTGCAGATAAATCGGCAACAGGATCATATCCGCGTACATCATCATGGTGATTAATACGTTAATCAGGGAGGTTAAGGTGAAGACTTTATTCTTGAAGACGGCCAGGTTCAGCAGCGGATCATCCGACTTGATTTGCCGGACACAGAATAGGGCCGTTACAGCGACTCCAACCGCCAAAGTCAGGATTACCACCGCATCGCCCCAGCCTTTACTGCCTGCGCTGCTGAAGCCGTATAGAATAAGGCCGAACCCGATCGTTGATAAAAGAACACTTACTACGTCAAGCTTCGACTTGGCCGTATCGGATACATTCACCAGATACTTGAAGGCCAGTACGATAACAATGAGGACAAGCGGGATAAGACCGATAAATAACCAGCGCCAGGAGTGATATTCTACAACAAATCCCGAGAGCGTCGGACCAATCGCAGGAGCGAAGATCATCGCCAGCCCGAGCAGTCCCATCGCACTGCCGCGCTTCTCAACCGGGAAGATGGCGAGCACAACACTCATCAGGAGCGGCATGATAATCCCTGCACCGGCTGCCTGAATCATCCGCCCGATCAGGAGCACACTGAAGCTTGGTGCTGCTGCACAAGTTATAGAGCCCATCAGCAGAAACAACATGGCACTCAGAAATAACTGCCGCGTTGTGAAACGTTTCATTAAATAGGCGGTGACCGGAATCAATATCCCGTTGACCAGCATGAAGCCTGTTGAAATCCATTGTACGGTGGTTGCCGTGACATCGAATACATCCATCAGACTGCTTAAAGCGACATTCAATAACGTCTGATTAAGGGTAGATAAGAAACAGCCAAAGATTAAGATGGTCAGTAAGATCCCTTTATTTATGGTCTTGGATTCTTCTTGCATAACGTAGGCCTCTCTTCATTGCTTTTTCAACACAGTGTCAATAAAATGAATCATATCAGGATTTAGGCGTTAATCCTATTTGCAGTTTCCACGGAAATGTCGACTAATCGACAGTCTGGGCGAATGCGTTGATGAAGTGCCAAATAAACAAGTTAGAGGGATGAAATGCCAGAACACAAAAGGGTTGATCCAAGAACCATCCGTTCGAAAAAGATGCTGAAGGATGCTGTTTTTTCATTGTTGGCCGATAAGGTGGAGATATCTCAATTGACTGTCAAAAGAATTGCCAGCCGCGCCGAATTGAACCGGGCAACGTTTTATTTGCATTATGAGGATATTAATGATCTGCTGCGCCAGCTGGTTCATGAGATCTTTGATGAGCTGTCCAAGAAGGTGGAGCCGTTATTACAGGTGAAAGGCAGCAACGAACAGCAGCAGCTGGTTATCTTTTTGAATTATTTCTATGAGTACCGGAAGGTTCTTGCTGTATTAGTGGAGCATAAGGGCTTCGCGGACCACTTGAGCAGCCTGCTCAAGAATACGATCGAGAAACGGCGGAACGCCAGAAATATAAGCACCGCCAGGGAAGTGGCTTCGGTTGATATTATTACAGCTTCCTTGCTGGGGATTATAATGTGGTGGATTAAGGAGGGTACAGAGTATAGCGCGGAGTACATAGCGGGGCAGATTACTCTGGTGTATAAGAGAAGGTACATTTGACGGGCGGCTGGCGGCTAAAAAGGGGATTAAATCAGGCAACCCTAATTCTCTTAAGGAGAATCAGGGTCGCTTGGTTGCTTGATTTGTGAAATGCTCAGGGTCACCTTCCCTCCGCCGGAGGGGGATACATTATCCAGACTAAGGCTGCCCCTGTGCTGCTCGGCCACAGACCGGGCAATGTAGAGCCCCATCCCGTGATGGTTGCCGGGGCTTCGGCTCTGGTCGCCCCTGTAGAACTGATGGGTTGCTTCTTTCAGATCGGCCTGCGAGAAGCCGCGGCCTGTATCGGTGATAACGAAATGAACAGCATCAGCACCGCCTTCTACGAGCAGACCGATACTTCCCTGCGGAGGTGTATGCTCTGCCGCATTCGCGAGCACGTTAACAATCCCCCGCAGCAGCAGTTCTTTATGGATGAAGAGGAACTCAGGCAGGTTCTTCTTCTGGACAGAGGCATGCAGGTTCTTCCCGGAGGAGAGGGCCTTCAGCTGCAGCTCCAAGGCTTCAAGAATTTCCGCTGCAGGGACAAGGGATTCCCGGCGGGCCGAGCCAGCCTGCAGGCTGGACAGATCAATAACCTCCTGTACGAAGGCTTCGATGTCCCCGGCGCTGCGGAGAATATAACTGTTATACTCCCGCTGGGCATCATCCTGTGAGGTCTCCTGCAGCAGCTCTGCGTTTCCCCGGATGATGGTGAGCGGTGTCTTAATGTCGTGGGCCAGCGCGGAAATCTGTTCTCTGCGGGAACGTTCCAGCTCCCACTGCCGCTTAAGCGAGGTATTCAGGGCTTCCTTCATCCGGTCCAGGGAGGCCAGCACCTCATCGATCTCGCGGATTCCGCAGGGCTTAATGGTGAACTCCAGATTCTCACGCTGGATGTGCCCGGTCGCTTCCTGCAGCCCGGCCATTTTCTTCGACAGTCTGCTGCCGAACAGAGCGGCGAGCAGGGCGGCCTGGAGCAAAACACCGAAGATGAAGAGCAGGATGGCCAGCAGCTGAGGATTCGGCAGATAGCTGCGCAGCAGGGAAGAGGCGTACTGCGGCGTTAAGCTATACCGGAATATCCAGATTTCCTGCCCGTGCCGGGCGGTTGTATAGAAATGAGAGCCCTGATTATCCCCATGCTGCACGATCTCCCAGGCATGTATTGCTTCCTGGCGTTTCAGATTACCGGCGAGCAGCTCTCCATCCCCGGTGAACACGGTATAATCCACCCTGTCCGGAACCATCTGCGGCGTTACTGCTTCGCTTGAGGCAAGCCGTTCCTTGAACGCTGCAATCTCCTTCTCGGCATAGTTTGCGGGCAGCACGGCATCCCAGGCAAAAGCCAGCGTGAACAGGCCGAGCAGCACGCCCAGCAGCAAGATCGTTCCCAGGCTTAAGAACAGAAGGTATTGCAGAAAAAAGGTGCGAAGGCGTACGGTTTTGGTTAATTTTACAGCTTCCACTTATATCCGATCCCCCAGATGGTCTCAATGACATCCATTCCATATTTGCTTAGCTTGGCACGGATATTCTTAATATGCTCCGTAATAGCGCTGCTGTCGCTTTCCCCGTCATACCCGAAGACTGCTTCATAGATATGTTCCTTCGAGAAGACCTGTCCGCGGCTGCGGGCCAGGAATTCGCAGATTTCATATTCGCTTTTGGTCAGAGGCACCTTGTCCGCTTGAACGAACAGCTCTTTGCCGGAGAGGTTGAAATGTACGTTCTCCAGATACAGAACCTTCCGCTTCTCCCTGCCCTCCCGCCTGAGGTGGGCATCAATCCGCGCCCGCAGCGCCCCTATACCAAAGGGCTTTACAATATAATCATCTGCCCCGAGGCCCAGGCCGTACATCAGATCGCTTTCCTGTGTTTTGGCCGTTAAAAAAAGAATGGGGCAGTCCACTGCCGCGCGGATCTCCCGGCAAAGGGTAAAGCCGTCCACCCCCGGCATCATGACATCCAGCATAATAAGATCATACGCGCCAAGGTCGGACTGGCGTACCTGGGTGGAATCAGAGATCACCGTCACCAGGTGCTGATCCGTACGGAGTGCATTGCGAATCAGCGACAGGATGGCGGGCTCATCGTCTACTACGAGTATTTTGGCCATATTCATTCCCTCAATGTATAAGTTGTAGGTCTAATTCTCCGTTGATCGTCCTTCCCAGCGCCTGAACCATAAGAGGCATAGCAGGGAAGCGGTGATTGTTCCCGGTATGCAGACCGCAATTCCGGTATTCAGGCCGGATACGGCAGGGGATAACGTGATACCGGAAGCGTGGATTGTCCATAAAGAGATGAAGCGGACACCCCAGGCGAAGGGGATATAGGGCCAGATCGAATCGCCCAGTCCGGTGAGCATTAAGGCGGACACCAGACTTCCCGCCAGCCCCGTTCCAATAGAAGCCCCCCGGCCAAATTGCAGGCTGGCTGTCAGGTGAAGCAGGTAAAGAAATATATTGCTCCCGAACAGAATAACTGCCCCGGTGAGGTAAAAGGGTAATCCCAGTCTGTCCTGCTGCAAAATCCTGCTAAAGCCCAGACCAAAGAGGCTGTAAGCAAACAGGACGGCTCCGAGGCCAAAACACAACAGGAGCAGCAGCTTACTTATATAGGTTGTGATTCTGGCCGCAGGCATAGCAAGCATTCCTTGATACTGTCCTGCATTCGCTTCCTGTTCCGCCGCCATGGAGCAGACGAGCCCGATCAGGGCAGGAAGGGCACAGCCCAGAGACTGCATGAACGCCAATGCCTTGTCTGAGGCGCTCCATGGGGAGTAAGAATAGTAGGCCAGGAACACAGCAGCTCCGGTTAAGGGGGCCAGCAGATGAATCAGCAGAAACGGTGTGTGCCGGGTTTTGAGCAGATCCGCCCGCAGCAATCCCAGTAGTGTGGCCATGTTACTTCGCCTCCTGCTTATGGAACCATAGTGCAGTAAGCAGGAACAGTAATCCGAACCAGACCAGGGAGACCAGCACATCTGCCAGGATCATGTCTGTGCTTCTCAGCGGACTGTCCGCCGGTACCGGAAGGCCATTCGGCAGGATGGACAGCACCGGGCACATGAGTCTGAAAGTAATCGTATACGGGATGTAATCCCACAGTCCTCCGGTATCGAAGGTAACCACACCCACGACAGTACCGAACATATTAAGCAGAACAGCGGCGAATAATCCGAGCCGTGCGGCCAGGAACAGACACAGTGGAATCTGCCACAGAAACGTAATGAAGATCAGCGCGCTGCCGGCCAGGCTGTTCAGCAATGGAATGGTCTGGCCAAATAGCATTCCCCCTGCTGTAATGCCAATCAGGAACAGGAGAAGAGCAGCGGACAGCCACTGCGCACAGGCGATGATTTTCCCGGCCCAGAGGATCTTCGGATCTACGGGAAGTGCCAGCAGTCCGCGGTATTTCATCTTGGCATCCTTATGCAGAGCCAGTGAACAAGTGAGTGTCAACGCCCCCGGCAAGAGCATGGTGTACCACCAGTTATAAGCCCCGGTCTGAAAATAGCGTCCGCCCATTAGAATGGCACACAGCAGCATCGTGAATACAGGGGCGATCCAGACCAGACTGGGGATGAAGGTGCGCCGCCATTTTAAACGTTCAGCCCTAATATGATTAAGCATGCGGCGCAACCTCCCTCCGGCCTGCTGCTGCCACCTGCATGAACAAGGCTTCCAGCTCTTGGCCGTGAGGAATGGCACCCTGATATCCCAGCACTCCGCCGGCGATAATTCCGATCTGATCCGCTACCTGTTCGACCTCGGAGAGCATATGACTTGAGAGAATGACAGTGATTCCCTGCCCGGGGAAGGAACGGATCAGCTCCCGCAGCTCCTGAATCCCGATAGGGTCAAGCCCGTTGGTCGGTTCGTCCAGAATGAGCAGCTCCGGCTGGTTCAGGAGTGCAATCGCGATGCCGAGCCGCTGCTTCATCCCCATGGAGAACTGTCCGGCACGTTTCTTCCCCGTCCGGGCCAAATCCACGGTGGTGAGCACCTCTTCGATCCGGGACTGCGGCAATCCGAGGGCAAGTGTGCGCACCTTGAGATTCTCCCGGGCGGTCAGGTTCTCATATAGCGGCGGCGCCTCAATCAGTACGCCAATTCTGCGTAAGTCCTTCCGGGTCCAATCATGCCCTTGAATGCGGATGCTGCCCGAATCGGGGCGCAGCATGCCTGCGAACATTTTGAGTGTTGTTGATTTGCCGGCGCCATTCGGACCAAGCAGTCCATAGATAGAGTTGCGCGGTACAGCAAGTGATACATTGCTCACGACGGTTTGGTGCTTGAAGCTTTTACATAGATTCTCGGTTTCCAGAATAATGTCCCGCATATTATATCATCCTTTCTATCTCCACAGTCTAAGAGGAGATTCTAAGGATTCTATAAGGATAACGGAGGATTCCCCGGCAGAATGAAGGTTTATGCATGACAGAGACCCTCCCCGGTACTGCAGGAGGGTCTCTGTCTGGAGGTTGAAGCTAGAGCCGGCGGGATTCTAACGTTTCCGGAATGCGCCCCCGCGGGCCAGTGCAAAGAATATCAGTAAGGCGATAATTGAACCAACAATGGCTGGAATGATATGGAATCCTCCAACAACGGGACCCCTCGGCCCCAGCAGCTCGGTACCCAGCCAGGAGCCGACAAAGCCGGCAATGATATTTCCCAGCACGCCCCCTGGAACGTCGCGTCCAATCAGATTGCCGCTTAGCCAGCCGATAATTCCGCCGATAATCAACACCCAGAGCAGATACATTGATTTGTCCCCTTTCCAGTGGTTTATTCAAGGTATGTTAGGAAAGGGAATAGGTGAACTGCTCATTGAATAATTTTTGAAAAGCCTGCTAATCCAGCGCCCTTACCGTCTCCCCCTCAATCAGCACAGGCTGATAATAGGTGCTGTTCCGCAAATCCTTCTTCCCCTGCAGCTTTTTAATAACCCATTCAGCGGCATCACGGCCCATCTGCTCCTGCGGATGGGTTAAGGTCGTGAGCTTGATGCCCGCATTCTTGGCGATATAAGAATTATCCTGGCCAATAATTGATAAATCCTCCGGAATCGAAATCTCCAGCTGTCTGCACACATTTACGACTTCCAGGCCAACCTCATCGTTATAGCAGACAATAGCTGTTAATACCTCTCTGTTATCGGTCAGGAACTGCTTCAGGTTCTCTGACAGGGCTTGCTTCGACTCGGTATCGAAGGACAGCACCTGCTCGGGGTGAAAGCGTAATTTGGCTTCTCCAAGCGCTTTGATATAACCCTTCATGCGGTATTTGCCTTGCAGGTCATCCATTTTGGCAATAATACCGATCTGGGTATGGCCCTTGGAGATCAGCTCTCTGGTCGCCAGGTAACTGGACTGCACATCATCAAGGCAGAAGAAAGGCACCTCCAGTTCTTCATAATAAGCATTAATCATGATAAACGGGACATCCTGTTCTTTGAACGACAGATAGTAGGCGATATTGGGGTTGTACAGATTGCTCTTCGTAGGCTCAATAATCAGACCTTCGACGCCAAAGGACAGCATCATTTCCAGCGCCTTCTTCTCCTGGGCGACATCATTATTGGTACTGGCGAGCAGCAGCGAATAATTATCCTCATTCAGTCTACTCTCAATCCCGCGGATGATGGAAGGGAAGATGTAATCTGAGAGGTAAGTCGTGATGACACCGATGGTTTTATTGCTCTGATTGCCCCCCGATTTGGACCGGAACTGGTTGCTTACATAGGTGCCCGAGCCTTTCTCGCTCCTTAGGAAGCCCTCATTGGATAGCTCCAGGATAGCCTTCCGGACGGTTTGCCGGCTCACACCATAGGTGTCCTGCAAGGCTAATTCTGTAGGAATCTGCTCGCCCACACTATAGGTTCCTGACAGTATATTGCTTTTTATATCATCAAAAATAATCTGGTATTTGGTTTTCACCCGGCTCACTTCTTTCGTGGTTGTTCATATACGAATCGGTATATCCGCAATAGTTGTACGTACACATTATAGTATGAATATATCGTTATTATAATCCGATGTCTACTATGTATAAGCGTTTTAAGGGAAATGCGGATTTCTCACTGTAAAATTTGTATGTATATCTTGTGTGTAATGTTGACAAATGTACGAACAAAAAATATACTAAGTCTGTTAATAAAGGAAGCGCCTTCTTTCCATTTCTATTATAACAGTTAGGTTCAGAGAGGAGTAACGTGGGCATGGATCAGAACATCGGGCAAGCGGTACTTAAGGGAGAAACTTCACTGGGTATCGAATTTGGATCCACACGTATCAAGGCAGTACTGATTGATCAGCGGTTTGAGACCATCGCATCCGGAAGCTTCGAGTGGGAAAATCTGCTTGAGGGCGGGTACTGGACGTATCATTTGACAGACATTATCAAGGGCCTGCAGGAGGCTTACCGTGAACTGAAGCAGGTAGTCCAGCAGAAGTACGGTGTTACGCTTACGACCGTCGGTTCTATCGGGTTCTCGGCAATGATGCACGGATATATGGCTTTTGACAGCGCAGGCGGGCTGCTGGTTCCGTTCCGGACCTGGCGTAATGCAACAACCGGTGCTGCGGCCAAAGAATTAACGGATGTCTTCCAGTTCAACATCCCTGAACGCTGGACCATAGCGCACCTGTATCAGGCGATACTGAACGGGGAAGAGCATGTGCCTCAGGCGGAGTTCGTAACAACGCTGGGCGGGTATATTCACTGGCTGCTGACCGGCAGCAAGGCGATCGGGATCGGCGATGCTTCGGGGGTTTTCCCGATAGATGAGGCTACGCAGGATTACAATGCAGCGATGGTTGCACAGTTTGATGAACTCATTGCAGACAAGGGCTATCCTTGGAAGCTGAAAGATATTCTTCCTAAAGTCTATACTGCGGGCGAGCAGGCTGGGTTGTTAACGGAAGCGGGTGCGTTAATTCTCGATGCGTCCGGGGATCTGCAGCCGGGTATTCCGCTGTGTCCCCCGGAAGGTGACGCCGGAACAGGAATGGTCGCTACGAACAGTGTGCGCAAACGGACCGGTAACATCTCCGTAGGCACTTCCGTGTTTGCAATGATCGTGCTGGAGAAGGATCTTACAGCCGTATATCCGGAGATTGATATGGTAACGACTCCAGACGGCAGTCCGGTCGGCATGGTTCATGCCAACAACTGTTCCAGTGATCTCAACGCCTGGATCGGCTTGTTCCGTGAATTCTCGGAGGCGATGGGCTTTAAGTCTGACCCCGGCCAGCTGTTCAGTGTCCTGTTCAATAAGGCACTGGAGGCGGATGCCGATGGCGGCGGTCTGCTGAGCTACGGGTATTTCTCCGGGGAGAATATTACCGGGATTGAGAAAGGCCGGCCGCTGTTTGTACGCTCACCGGAGAGCCGGTTCAATCTGGCCAACTTCATGCGGACGCATTTATTCTCCGCTTTTGGCGCGCTGAAGATCGGAATGGATATTCTGACCAAGCAGGAGCAAGTGTCGATCGACAGTATTCTGGCTCACGGCGGATTATTCAAAACTCCTGTTGTCGGGCAAAAAATCGTTGCCGCTGCAATGAACGTCCCTGTCTCTGTCATGGCAACAGCCGGAGAAGGCGGCGCATGGGGGATGGCGATTCTGGCCTCCTACATGCAGAACAAAGCACAGCAGGAGCGTCTTGATGACTTCCTTGACCACAAGGTATTTAAGGATGTGGAAGGACAAGTCATCCATCCGGATGCGGCTGATGTGAAGGGCTTTGAGCTGTTCATGGAACGTTACACTGCAGGGATCGCGATCGAGCAGGCTGCTGTAGATCATCTGGTAGAAAACGGGAGGGGTTAACCTATGTTGGAGCAACTGAAAGAAGAGGTATTCGAGGCCAATCTGGACCTGCCTAAGCATGGACTCGTCAAATACACCTGGGGCAATGTGAGCGCAGTTGATCGTGAGAAAGGCGTATTCGTCATCAAACCAAGCGGCGTCAGCTATGACAAAATGAAACCGAGTGATATGGTCGTAGTGGATTTCGACGGTAACGTGGTTGAAGGGGAGATGAGACCTTCCTCGGATACACCGACACATGCCGTACTCTACAAGCATTATGCAGAAATCGGCGGCATCGTGCACACGCATTCGACCTGGGCGACCATCTGGGCGCAGGCCGGGCTTGATGTTGCTGTAATGGGAACGACACATGCGGACACCTTCTATGGCGCGGTACCCTGCGCCCGCTTCCTGACGCAGGAGGAGGTTGACCGCGGCTATGAAGCGGAGACCGGACGCGTGATCATTGAGACTTTTGAACAGCGGGGCCTTAATATTATGGCAGTTCCCGGCGTCTTGCTGAAAGGTCATGGCCCCTTCACCTGGGGGAAGAATGCCCATGATGCAGTGATGAACAGCGTGGTGCTGGAGGAAGTGTCCAAGCTGAACCATTTTGCCCGCGAGCTGAACCATTTCGCTGAAGAATTGCCGCAGCGGATTCTGGATAAACACTATCTGCGCAAGCATGGTAAAGGCGCTTATTACGGTCAGAAATAATCTGATTTATATATTATCCAAGAGAAGAGGATGAAAGAATATGTCAACAGTAAGTGCTAAGCAATTCTGGTTTGTTGTAGGATCACAGCATCTGTACGGAGAAGAAGCCCTCGGTGAAGTTAAAGCTCATGCACAGGAGATGACGGATGCCCTCAATAACAGCGGTGTGCTGCCTTATCCGCTGGTGCTGCAGGATCTGGCGGTCAGCGCAGACAAAATCACTTCGATCATGAAAGAAGTCAACTACCGTGACGAGGTTGCCGGTGTAATCACCTGGATGCATACCTTCTCCCCGGCCAAAATGTGGATCCGCGGCACGAAGCTGCTGCAGAAGCCGCTTCTGCACCTGGCTACGCAGTACAATGAGAGCATTCCTTGGGCCACACTGGATATGGACTTCATGAACCTGAACCAGGCTGCCCATGGCGACCGTGAATACGGGTTCATCAATGCCCGCCTGAAGAAACAGAACAAAGTGGTAGTAGGGTACTGGGAACGCGCCGAAGTCCAGAAGCAAATTGCCGAATGGATGGACGTTGCCGTTGCGTATAACGAAAGCTTCAACATCAAAGTGGCCCGCTTCGGCGACAACATGCGTAACGTGGGCGTTACCGAAGGCGACAAGGTAGAAGCCCAGATTCAGTTCGGCTGGACCGTGGATTACTTCGGGATCGGCGACCTGGTTGCGTATGTAAACGAAGTGAAGGAAGAAGAAATTGATGCGCTGTTCGCTGAATATGCAGAGCAGTATGATTTCGATTACGGTTCATACAGCAAAGAAGCATGGGAAGCCAGCGTGAAGGTACAGGCCAGCTATGAAATTGCCCTCAAACGCTTCCTGGATGCCGGAAACTACAATGCGTTCACTTCGAACTTCGAAGACCTGCACGGCATGAAGCAGCTTCCGGGTCTTGCCGTTCAGCGTCTGATGGCACAAGGCTACGGCTTCGCCGGCGAAGGGGACTGGAAGACAGCAGCCCTGGACCGCCTGATGAAGGTGATGAGCCACAACCTGAACACCGGATTCATGGAAGATTACACCTACGAAATGGCTGCCGGCCAGGAAGCGATTCTGCAGTCCCACATGCTTGAGGTTGACCCGAGCCTGGCCAGCAACAAGCCGAAGGTGCTTGTGTCTCCGCTGGGTATCGGCGACCGCGAAGATCCGGCCCGTCTCGTATTCGACGGCAAGGCTGGCGAAGGCGTCGTGGTATCGATGGCTGACTTCGGCACGCATTACAAGCTGCTGATCAATGAAGTTACTGCCTTCGAGCCGACGGTTCCGGCTCCGAATCTTCCAGTGGCCCGTGTACTCTGGCAGGTGAAGCCTAACTTCCAGGATGGAATAAAAGCCTGGATCGAGAACGGCGGCGGCCACCATACTGTGGTGTCGCTCAACTTGACTACAGATCAGATCGTAACCTACGCCAAGCTGGTTGGCCTGGATTATGTAATTATTAAGTAAATAGTGGAATATTCTTGGATCAAATGAGCGGATGGGCTATTGCCTGTCTGCTTTTTTTTAATGCAGAGCCAAGGTATTACCGGCAAACTCATCCTCCGTGCCCGTGACTTTCTAAAATCCTGTACAAAATACAACTTTCGCTTCATTAAATTGGACTAAATCGAAAATTGTTGTACAAAAGGCAGCATTTCTCCTCCTGCATGCGGTTTAGCGTGGAAATTCTTGTATTTCATACAACAATCCATCAGAATAACCGGGTATCTGCGCATCCAAGTTGCAAAACGTACAACATTTATGCCGCTGCAGTGCAGGAGCGCACCCTAGAGATCTAGCCATAGGTAGGAGACTTTTATCACTGTTCAATACTCACATGCCGAGTAATATGTTAGAATATCAGAATGCATTAACGCTTCACCAATTTAATACATCACACGGGCTATGATTGCTATGGATCACACTATAGCAGGAGCAGCTTCTGGAGAGACTGCGGGAGACCGCAGCGCCGAAGGGTTCACAATCTCAGGCAAAAGGACAGAAGAGTACGGAATTTGTATTTGTTATGCTGATTAATTACGGTCAGCAGCGCAGGTAGCTTATTTTGATATTCTTATGAACCGGGAGATTGGATGATATCCAATCTCTTTTTGTTTTGGGGTCCCCGCAAAGTACCTGAGTAATCATCGAAGCTGAATCTCCACTTTGTGGGGGTATTTAGTATTGTTTCAGCAGCATAGCGTTTACACATTAAGGGGGAAAAAGGCAATGGCACAGACAGAATTAAAGAGAGATTTGGCGAACCGGCATGTACAGCTGATCGCTATCGGCGGCACGATTGGTACAGGGTTATTCCTGGGATCAGGCAGAGCGATTCAGCAGGCCGGCCCGTCCATTATGATCACGTATTTACTCGTGGGGATTGCCGTGTTTTTTGTGATGAGGGCGCTGGGTGAGCTGCTGCTCTCCAAAGCGGGATATCAATCTTTTACGGACATTGCTGAAGACTATCTGGGGCCGCGGGCTGCGTTCATTACAGGCTGGACCTACTGGTTCTGCTGGATTATGACGGCGATGGCGGATGTGATTGCAGTGGGCGTCTATGTGCAGTACTGGTTCGATATCCCGCAGTGGGTACCGGCCGTCATCTGCCTGATTATTCTGTTAGGACTCAATCTGCTGACGGTCAAAAGCTTCGGCGAACTCGAATTCTGGTTTGCTCTCATCAAAGTCGTCACGATTCTTGCCTTAATCGGCCTGGGAATCATTCTGCTGGTCATCGGGTTCAAGACGGATGCGGGATCGGTGACGGTCCGCAATCTCTGGGAGCACGGGGGCGTGTTCCCGAACGGTGTCAAGGGCTTCTTATTTTCCTTCCAGATGGTTGTGTTCGCTTATGTCGGTGTGGAGCTTGTCGGTGTATCAGCCGCAGAAACAGCAGATCCGGAGAAAAATATCCCCTCGGCGATTAACAAGATTCCTCTGCGGATTCTCTTCTTCTATGTGGGCGCGCTCTTCGTCCTGCTGTGCATTAACCCGTGGACCCAGCTCAGTGCGGCTGAAAGTCCTTTTGTGCGAACCTTCAGTTTGGTCGGGATTCCAGTTGCTGCGGGTATTATCAATTTCGTCGTCTTAACCTCAGCGGCTTCCGCCTGCAACAGCGGGATGTTCTCGACCAGCCGGATTTTGTATAATCTGAGCAGAAGGAATCAGGCATCCCCGCAGCTCGGCAAGCTGAACCGAAATCATGTGCCTGCTAACTCTTTATTTATTTCTACAATAGTTATATCGGCCGGGGCGCTGCTCAGCAAGCTTATTCCGGGTCAGGCTTTCGGCATTGTCACTACAATCAGCGCCATTTGCTTCATCTGGGTGTGGGGCGTTGTGCTCGTATGTCATATCAAATATAAGAGGAACCGCCCGGACTTACATGCCTCGTCCAAATTCAAAGCACCGTTCACGCCGGTCATCAATTATGCGGTATTAACGTTGTTTGCTGCTATTCTGATCATTATGCTGTTCGCAGATGATACCCGTCCGGCGCTGCTGTTTACGCCCCTATGGTTCATTCTGTTGTTCGTCCTGTACTCCATGCGGAGCAAGAAGGAGAAAAGTGATGCGGATGTTAGTATAATCAATACATGAGTGCAAGAATGTTCAAACGCTACTGACACGTTGTCAGTAGCGTTATAAGGAGGAATCCGAAACATGAAGCATAGATTACTCCAATATATGACCCGGCTGACCTCCCTCAGTGGAGAGCAGCAGCAGGCCATTCTGGATGAGATTCTTGTTGAGGAATACAGCAAGGGAGCCACGCTGCTTAGGCAGGGGGAGGTTCCCGGTCATTGCTATTTCGTGTTAAAAGGATGTGTGCGGCAGCATAGTGTTGATGTTACAGGCCGCGACATCACCTCCAACTTCTACACAGAGGAGCAGGCGATCGCTATCTTCAATGCGCATAAAGAGGAGGCCTCGTCGGAATACAGACTGACTTGTCTGGAGGACTGCGTACTGGTTGTCGGTGCGCTGAATACCGAGAGGGAAATGTACGCCAGACACACGCAGCTGGAGCTGATGACACGCCAGATGATCGAGGAGAATTTCGGACAGGTGCAGGCGGAATTCGCCGCCTTCATTGCGGCATCCCCCGAAGACCGCCTCAAGGCACTGCTGCATCGGAGGCCCGGACTGATCAGCCGCGTCCCCCAGCATCAGCTGGCCAGCTATCTCGGGATGACACCGGAGTCGCTCAGCCGGATTAAGAAGCGGCTTGAGCGCGAACACGCGCAGCCGGGACTTTGAACAGCAGCCAGATGCCAAGCCCCAGCTCCCCTGCGGTCATCGGCAGAATGAACACCCATTTGATGATTTGGAGGAATTCTCTATACCCTGGCACAAGTGTGCCGCACAGATGAACCACAATATAGCCGAAGCCTGCCAGCAGCAGCAGCACACTGATGGGCTTCGGAATATTCTCCGACCATACCGCCAGCACACCAATAATCAGCAGATGCCCCCCGAACAGAATTAAACCAGCCGACCATACCGCTTCAAAAGCATGAAGATTAAGCATGACCTCGGCCTGCAGCTCCCCTCGTGTGAAGCCGGAAAGCGCAACCTCCCTGTTACCGGTAAGAAGTGATACCACGATCAGACTGGAGACAGCAACCCCCAACACTGCCGTATAAGCCAGGCGCAGCCATGCTCCCAGCAGGGACAGGCCCGGATGCACAGGCTTCAGCACCAGATATAAGGCCCAGGCAGCTGCCACATCACAGGCCATGATGAGTACCCAGCCCAGAATCCCGGCCCTGAACAGCGACGGAGAGGCCTGAAGATTGGCGAAGGTCCGAGCGGCATCTCCATCCACTACCAGACTCCCATGGACATATCCGTACGAGAGCGCGGCGGCAACCGCCATTACAATGAGCGATATTCCCCCGGTTCGAGCCACTGCAGCAGACATTAGCATAACCCCCTGATTGATTATTGATTGTGGTTATATTGTACTAAGGCGTCTGCAGGGCTTCATTGACTTAAGTTAAGAGGGCATGATTAAATTTTAAATATTGAGTTTTTGAATAAAGGATAGTCATTGGAAAATGTCGAACCTTAATCTAGATATTTCTGTACTGTGTAATGAAGCGAGTCAATAAAGGAGAACCCACATCCATGAAGAACATTATCCGCTCCCTTGAAGATATAGTGAACCTGGCGCCGATCCTGAAAGCTGCTTTTCCCTATGATGTATCTATTGCTGTCTGTGATGTGGAGAAGTTCATCGCTTATTTCCCTGGTACGTCCATTGATCTGGGAATTCGGGCAGGGCAGATAATTCTCGCGGACGAACCTCTGTACCATGCGCTGAGAAATGATGAATTCTCGAAAGCTAATGTCCCTAAGGAGTACTATGGGTATGAATTCGTCGGTACGGTTCTTCCGGTACACGGAGAGGATGGAAGCGTCTGCGGGGCGGTCTGTATCCAGGTCCGCAGACAGACCGAGCTGCGCGAAATCGCTGATCAGATCTCGGTCTCCCTAAATCAGGCTAACGTCCGGATTGGGCATGTGGCAGAGGGCTCGGGACTGCTTGCCGATTTTTCGCAGAAGCTGCTGCTCCAGTCAGAAACGACCGCCGAAAGTGTCAAAAAAAGCGATGAAGTGCTGGCTGTCCTCAGAAAGGTCGCCGACCAGACGAATCTGCTCGGGATTAATGCAGCCATTGAGGCTGCCCACGCAGGAGAGAAGGGGCGGGGATTCGATGTTGTAGCGAAAGAAATCCGCAAATTCTCGAAGGAAACCGAGCAGTCTGCGCAGCGGATCCGGGATACCCTGGGGGAGATCCAAGCCGCGATGAAGCAGATCAGCCAATCCATCCATCAGATTGCGTCAGTCGGGCAGGAGCAGGCTGCTTCAACGAATGAAATCTCCAGCTTCATTGAGGAGATCCGGACGATGTCCGAGCAGCTGAACCAGTTCGCGCAGAAGCTGTGAGGGAAGAGCGGCCATTCTCATAATTACAGATTCGCCAGAATAACGGCAAGCAGAGCAATGAAGGCCGGGAGGCCCTGAACCAATAGAATGGATTTCTTGGCCGTGATGCCGCCATAGACGGCTGCAACCGCAACACAGATCAGGAAGAACAATTGAAGCTGAACACTGAAGGTATCGTTCGGATGCAGCAGGCTCCAGACTAGACCGGCCGCCAGAAAGCCGTTATACAATCCCTGATTGGCCGCCAGCGATTTCGTTTCGCGGGCGAACTGCGGAGTGGTGCCGAACGATTTTTGCGCCCGCGGGGTAGTCCACAGGAACATTTCCAGCACTAGAATATACACATGCTCTAGTGCAACTAATGCCACGAGTATTAAACTCACCATCATCATAGTAAATCCCTCTTTTCATAATTATGTAAGATTGATTGACGGAAAAATTAAATTGCTTAAAATATAATTTTACACTGTCTAAATATAGCCAAATTCTTCAATTTTGTCAATTTGGAATCCATAAATTTCCTTGAGGAGGCAAAACCGTTGTACCTAAGAATGCTGACATCTGAGGATGCGAAGGTTTACCGCGGGCTTCGGCTACAGTCGCTGCGGCTGCATCCGGAAGCCTATCTCAGCACCTATGAATCGGAAAAGAAGCTGTCTATAGTCACCACCCGCATCAGGCTGGAGCCCTCGGAGAATAATTTCACGCTGGGAGCTTTTGATGGTGAAGAGAAGCTGGTGGGCATCGTCACTTTCTTTCGGGAGAGCCGGCCCAAAATTGATCATAAAGCTAATATATATTCAGTATATGTGGATTCGGATGTCCGTAAACAAGGAGTGGGCCGCCGCTTGATGGTGGAGCTGATTGCCCGGGCGAGGCTATTACCGGGGCTCGAAATTCTGAATTTAACGGTAACCTCGAATAATGTAGCTGCCAAAAGACTATACGAATCTCTTGGATTCATCTGCTATGGCACAGAGCCGAAGGCGATGAAGCTTGGGGATGAATATCTGGATGAGGATCTGATGATTCTGATGCTGTAACTCTATCGTTGACAGCGTTCCCAGTAAGAGTAAAATTAGGAATGGTTGAAAAAGGATAATTACTAACTGGGGGCGTTGTTTTGAAGAAGTGGCCGGTTTTATGTATGGTGATGATTATGATATTTAGTCTGGGAGTTCTTCCTGTCTCAGCGGCGGGAAAGGGAGCTCACATTTTTGTGGACGGGCAGCCCCTTCCATCGAGAGCAGTATCGAAGAATAATGTATCGTTTGTCCCTTTCCGGGAATTATTTGAGAAGCTTAAGATGAATATTGATTATAACGCCAAGCTGAAGCAAGTGACAGGTACGAAGGGCGGGCTTAAAATCTCGTTTACTATCGGCAGTAAAACGGCTTATGTAAATGGCGTGAAGAAAAGCCTGCAGGCGGCGCCTTTTTCCCAGAACGGTACGACATTCATTCCGGTCCGTATTGTAGGGGAAGCGACGGGGAATGCTGTCTATTTCTCGCCGGAGGTGAACGTCATTCAAATTAATAGCCCTTCCTTCACAGGGGCATCTTACGATATTGACGGGACTTATATTGCATTTAATGCCGATGGGACTGTTTCGCTCGCAGCAAGCCCGGAATCGGAGGAACTGCGGGAATTGGCAGAAATTCAGGCCATTAAGAACTCCGTAGACAACTTTCCTAAGGTGCGCGTGGTTGGCGTGCCTCCGACAGCGGAGCAAGCTAAGGATCCCGGATTCAAGGGATACCCGGATTACTTTGATGAGAATTATGTGATAGCTGCAGGAAACAATGAGAAGCTGCCGCCGCTGATGAGTGAAGGCTGGATTTCATTGTCGATGCTCTCGGAGATTGAAGGGGTTAACAGCCTTGGCAGCAGTGAGCCTAACACGATAGCGATAGGCAAATATGCTGGAGTAGAATTTATAAGAGTTAGTATTGTTCTGACGGATGAGTATAAAAAAGCCAAAGAAGGCGATTTCCTGCTGAGTGATATTCACGTCAAGAAGTACAAAGGGTTGATGTACCTCAGTATTGAAGATTTGCAAGCGACCGGACTTATTGGGGAGTAGCGAATCATAGAAATGCCAAAAAGCACAAGCCGCTGGCTTGTGCTTTTTGAGCTGATTATAGCTGGCGGGAAATTGGAATGTTCCGGGTATTATTGATTCGTAGCAGCCCGTTAGTATTGAAGATTTGCAAGCGACCGGACTTATTGGGGAGTAGCGAATCATAGAAATGCCAAAAAGCACAAGCCGCTGGCTTGTGCTTTTTGAGCTGATTATAGCTGGCGGGAAATTGGAATGTTCCGGGTATTATTGATTCGTAGCAGCCCGTTTCAGGATCTCCTGAACCTGGCTGACCATAGCGGCCGCGTCTGTACGGGTGATTCCAGCCTGCGGATTGAACTTGCCGTCAGCATCCAGCTTCACGATCTTCAAGGCAATGGCCGTCTGAATGGCTCCCGAGTTCAGGATATTGATCTTGTCAATTATCCTTGATCTCTACCGGAATCAGATTCAGCAGCGGCAGCTGGCCGCTGGTCTGGAGGGTATGCACCAGCAGGTAGGTGAATGATTCGCGGGTCATGCTGGCTGCCGGATCAATCTTGATCTGCAGATCAGCCTTCTCCTTGATCTCTACCGGAATCAGATTCAGCAGCGGCAGCTGGCCGCTGGTCTGGAGGGTATGCACCAGCAGGTAGGTGAATGATTCGCGGGTCATGCTGGCTGCCGGATCAATCTTGATCTGCAGATCAGCCTTCGGTCCTGCGGCTTCCTTGATCAACTGAACGGCTTGCTCAGCCGTGAGAACTTCGCTCTCTGCTGCGGGTGCATGATGAGCCTTCAAGTATTCCACCGCTTTGTTCACGATATCCGTACCGGCGGTGCGTGTAATATCACCCTTCGGATTGAAATTGCCGGACTCATCCAGTGTAATGAAGCCAAGGGCCAGTGCTGTTTGAATAGCGCCCGAATTGGAGATATCCATCTGACTCTCATCTGCCACTTCAACCGGAATAAGCTTGATCATCGGCAGCTGGCCGCTGGTCTGGAGGGTATGCACCAGCAGGTAGGTGAATGATTCGCGGGACATGCTGGCAGCCGGGTTGATCTTGATCTGCAGGTCTGCTTCTCTGCCACTTCAACCGGAATAAGCTTGATCATCGGCAGCTGGCCGCTGGTCTGGAGGGTATGCACCAGCAGGTAGGTGAATGATTCGCGGGACATGCTGGCAGCCGGGTTGATCTTGATCTGCAGGTCTGCTTCCGGACCTACAGCCTCCTTAATCAATTGAACGGCCTCTTCGGCAGTAAGCGTCTCACTCAGCGCGGCCGGTGCCGGATGTGCCTTCAGATACGCCAGCGCATTGCTAATCGCTACAGCTGCTTCAGCGCGGGTGATTTCCTGCTTAGGGTTAAGCTTGCCATTGGCATCCAGCTTCAGGACACCGTAGTTCAGGGCGCGCTGGATCGAACCGGAATACTCTGCCTTAACTTGATCCTGGTCCTTATATTCAAGAACAACCGGCTTGATCATCGGCAGCTGGCCGCTGGCTTCGATCGCATCAATGAGCTGATGCGTGAATTCTTCACGCGTTAACTTCTGGTTTGGCTTCAGGTCAGCGGGCAGATCCAGTCCGTGGACACCGGCAATAATGAGCGCTTCAGCGTACCAGGCGGAATCATTGGCATTCTTGAAATAGTCGGAAGCGTGCGGCTCCTTCACAAACCGGATCAGGTCCAGGTTCAGGTCAAGTGCATTTACGATCATCTGTACTCCTTCAGCCTCCGAGATACTGATATTCGGGCCGAACAGATCTTGGCTGATCCCTTTGATCAGGCCGCTATTCTGCAGTGCGATGATCTTATCTTTATCCTGCACATTATTAATATCCTTGAAGGCTGCTGCGGAAGCGAACTGTTGTCCCGCGAAGCTGAGCGCCAGTGCAGCAGCTGCAGATATAGTAATGATCTTGAATGTATTCTTCATTGTCAGTCACCTCATAGAGTAGTTTGTGGTTTATTTGTGATCTTAGACGTGCCGCCCTGCAAAAAGGTTACAGCAGGATTTATTTCGTCTGAAATTCCTGACGTGACAATACATAAGCCACCCGGTTTCGTGAGCCGGGTGGCTTATTTGCATTCGCTATCTTTTCACGGAAACAATCTGATTGCGGCCCTGATGCTTGGCTGCGTACAAGGCTTTGTCTGCCGATCTGAACAAATCGTTCAAGTAAGTCGTTGTGCTCATGGGCGGGGAGACCTTGAATTCCCCGATGCTAAGCAGTCCTATGCTGATGGTGATGGATATAGGCTCGTCTATATTATCAATTCTGATTTGGTTGGACTCAATGCTTGATTTAAGCTGCTCTGCCAGCACATACGCCTCATCCTCTTCCGTATCGGGCAGGTAGATAAGGAACTCCTCGCCGCCATAACGGGACAGAATATCGGAGTGGCGCAGATTACGCTGCAGGACCTCCACCGTACTGCAAATGACCTCATCTCCGGCCAGGTGGCCGTAGCGGTCATTGACCATTTTGAAATAATCGATGTCGATCAGTATAATGGTCGAAGGGACCCTGGCATCCCGGTCCTTCATTAATTCATTCTCCAGCTGCTGCATGAGATAATGGCGGTTGTAGCAGCCGGTCAGGCTGTCGGTGATGGCCATCTTCCGGAGCTTGGCGTTCGTCTGGAACAGCTCTTCCTGGACTTTGATTAAGGCGGAGTTGCGCTCCTGCAGAATGGTGTTCTGCTGGTTCGTCTCATCAATGAGGCGCCGAAGCTCGGTTATATTCTGGAAGGTGACAATCCGGCCCACCCTCACACCGCTCACCATAATCGGTGCAGCATGAATGCTGATGTACATTTGGAGTGCGGGATACATTAGTTCTGTCTCGGTTACCTCAAGCGGATGGTCACGGTAGGTTTGCAGGAACTGTTCAGTCTTCACGATATTGCCGCCGGGCAGGTGGCGGGCCATATCGAACCTCTGCCCGGGATTCAGCCGGATCTGGGGAAGCAGAGCCTGGTTGATTTCGACCACCTGTTCTTGATCGTCGAGGACAAGAATTCCGTATTCCATCGTATTGATAATATCCTGGTGGGCGATAGTTACAATATCAAACACTTTGTCCTGGTGAATGGTAATCACGAAGAAGGTAGCTGACACCACAATGCCGAGCGAAGTAAAGCCCGGAATGACCGGCAGGTAATCGTCCAGCACTACGTTCAGGAACACATCGATCATCAGGAAGACACAGACGGCAACGATCCCTTTTAGCATATACATGATCTGATTCTTGATTCGCGGTGCCTGATCGGACACCAGAGCTACATAAATGATGTACAGCGACACGATGGCATGAAGAATAAGAATAGACATGTTGATCCAGAAAATAGGTCCGTAGATCCGCTCAACATATCCGCCGTTTACCGGGAGAACAAACCAACCGTTCGGATTCAGCACCACACCCAGCGACGACAGGAATGCCGGAACAAGCAGGGCGATTAATATTTTGCGGTTAAGAAATTGTGATTGGCCAGAGAGCAGAATGGTGAAGAAGATCCAGCCCGTAGTCAGCAGGGAGGCATCGATAAAGGCAAGCTTCACATAGAATAGCTGATAGATTGGATCATCAACGGTTCGGATGGCAAACTGGCAGTAAGGCCAGATCATCATGGAGAAATGAAAACCCAGGTAGACTTTGTGCAAATTGGTTATCGTACCCACAGAAGCAAATATGTATATAAACAAAAGGAACAAGACAAAGCACATCGTCAGATCAATCCAAGACTCCAAGGCCAATATACTACACCTTCTTGATATATTTAGTGTTTTATTGAATTTTCTGGGTCAAAGGTCTTATATATTGATTTTAATATATAATTAGCGTGTGCAGATTACAAGATTTTTAAGTGATTCTATCGGAAGAAAATGGTTGGGAGGAGAATAATATGAAATCTATCACCGTTCAGAATCTTACGGACAAGTTTCATTTGGAAGTGCTGGCAGGGGCAGAGCGCATGGACCGCGTCATTACCCGTCCACGGACGCACAGACCCGGGCTTGAGTTCGTCGGTTATTTCGATTTCTTTCCGATGGCGCGGGTGCAGGTACTCGGCCGCAAGGAGATCAACTATTTATTAACGCTGAGTGTAGAGGAACGTATGCTGCACATCGGCAATATCGTCAAATATCATCCGCCTTGTTTCATTGTAACGAGCGGCCAGCAAGAGATCCCTTATCTTACCTTATACTGTAATCAGGAGGGCATTCCGCTGCTGCGGACACCAGAGGTGACTACGGAGTTTATTGCCAAGCTGGACAGCTATCTGGTAAAAACGCTGGCGCCGGAGCTGTCGATTCACGGGGTATGTGTCAATGTGTCGGGCATCGGGATTCTGCTTCGGGGCAAGTCCGGGATCGGTAAAAGCGAAACGGCGCATACGCTCATCCGGCGGGGCCACCGGTTCGTGGCCGATGATATTGTAGTGCTCAAGAAGCTGGGGCCGGCAACGCTGCTCGGGACGCATAATGAGACGACCCGCGAATTCCTGGCGCTGCGCAGCATCGGCCTGATCAATGTCGTACGCCAGTACGGGCGCAGGGCCTTCCAGGATGAGACGCGGATTGTATTAGACATTGAGCTGGCACCGTGGCAGGAGAATTCACTCAACAACGACCTGGAACTGGTTCCCCAGTTCACGGAATATCTCGGCGTTCAAATCCCGCATATCGAGGTTCAGCTTCAGCCGGGGCGCGATGTGGCCGGCCTGATCGAAGCTGCTGCGAATAATTGGTATCTCAAGCAGCTTGGATACAGCGCGGTAGAAGACTTCATGAAGCGGATTGAAGACGGAATGCAGTCTTAAGGCGGGATAATCCCATACACTCCAGGGCAACTTAGATAAAAGACAGCAGAGGAGTGTATCCGAAATGGCGAGAAGAAACAGGAAATATGCGGTGCCCGGGTCAGCCCAGGGCATGCAGACCTTCAAAGCAGAGGTCATGAAGCAGGAAGGATACCATGTAGATCCGAATCATCCGGACGATGTGAAATACGAGGTGGCGAAGGAGCTCGGTATCCCGCTGCAGGCGGGCAATAACGGCAATCTGACCACGGAATCTGCGGGACAGATTGGCGGCAGAATCGGAGGCTCCATGGTCCGGGAGATGGTCCGTCTGGCACAGGAGCAGTTAGCGGATAAGGGGAAATCCTAGAAATACGCGGTCCCTCCAATGGCCCAAGGCAGCGGCATGCTTTTGGGCTATTTGCAGTTTCTACGCAGGTAATATTCAGAAAATGTAGACATACACCTTCGTCCGCAGCCGGTCCGGGCAGGTGATGATGCGGACCGGCTGCTTGTCCGGGAGAGCGAAGCAGACACTGATCACGGCTGCACCCGGCGGCAGCTCCTGCCTGAACTTGGGAGCAAGCCGTTCCATGGCACCGGGGAACAGGTAACAGAGCACAATATCGGCATCGCTATAAGAGCTTCTATATATGTCGCCCCGCCTAAAAATGACCTTGCCCTGCAGCCGCTCCCGTTCACTCTTCACTGGCAGAAACCGTGTGCATACTACCGCAAACAGCTGTGAGAACCATAGGGGAATCCTTGAGTTCTCTATGCCGGTCAGCCGTTTGCCGGGGCAGCGGCGGATCACTTCCAGGCCCAGCGTTCCCCAGCCCGACCCCGCCTCCAGAACATTGGCATATCCCGGGATACGGTTCACCTCCCCGGCTACTGCCGCCCTTACAGCCCTGGACGCGGGCATCGGCGATATTCCGTTCTTCCAGCTTACGAGCACAATCCAGACTACGGACAGCAGAATGAGAAATGCGGCAATCCAGGGAATACTCTCGGTAACGGGCATATATGGCTCCTTCTTAATCTGTGTTCATGCCGGGCTGCCGCTGTAATATTTATACTCGAAATTGATCTTGAAGCCGGCATTGAGGTAGAGGGTCAAAGCCCGCTCATTCTCGGTGACAACACCTAGACGGATCGAAGAATAGTTCTTCTGCAGCAGGAAATCAACAGTCTGCCGGAGCACCTTCCCGCCATACCCTTGGCCCTGACAAGCGGGCAATATGCAGAAATTATGGATAAACGCTGTTGCTTCATTCACGTAATTCACCCGGATCAGGCCGATCCGCTGGCCGCCCGCCCAGGCAATATAGGTTATACGCTCCGGTTCATTCGTTTGCAGGAAATACTCCCGGGTGGCGTCTTCGGAGTCTCCGAAGGCCTGGGACGAGCAGGAGACCATGAATTCGAAGTCCTCCGGCAAGGAAGGCAGCAGACGCAAATCTGCCGGAGCCTGTTCTCTGCCGGACTCCGTATGGGCATATGACATCGAGTATTCAGAGCGGTCATAATCAGCACCGATAGCCTGGGCCGCGCGGAGTCCTGCCTGTGAGCGGCTCGGAACCCTGTAGCTGAGCCTGTGTACGGCGAGAGGCGCAATATCTTCCTTGGCCCGCTGCAAAAGACTGCGGAATACGCCCTCACGGCGGTATTCCGGATGGACCATGGCATTAATCTGCGCATAATCGCCTTCGGAAGCGAACCAGCTCAGCAAACCTATGAGCTGGTTTCCGCGATAGCAGAGCAGGGCATGGTCGCCATCCTCTTTGACGAGATGCTCAAGATCTGAGCTTAATTTGAGCGAGTCCGCGTGGCTGCACTGCTGCTCCAGTACAGTAATGTCCGCCGCTTGCTGCTTGGAATGATACGTCATTGCAATGATGTTATTTAACTTGAGAAGCTTCCGGAACTCATCAACACTGTCAAACACGCCATCCGGCGGGACATCGTAAGCCTGGCTCTGGAAGGTGGACAGCCAGCGGACACCGTAGGTCTGCAGTCCGGCAGCCTTGCCCGCGAGAATATCCGCATTACTGTCCCCAATGAATACAGCATTGGAGGGAGCAATGCCAAGTGTACGCAGCGCCGAATGTATGCCTTCGGGATCAGGCTTGGGCTTAACCACATCATCTCCGGTAATGGAGATATCGAAGAAGCGCTCAAGATCCAGCGCCCCGGCCGATATCTGATAGGCCCGTCTGCTTTTACCGGTAATGACGCCAAGCTTCATCCCTTGCGCCTTCAGGGCCTGAAGTAATTCTACAATATGCCCGTCATTCTGAAATTCTCCGAAATGACCCTGCTCATATAATGAATAATAATCTTCTATAGCTTGCGGAACGGAAGACGGGTCTGTGAAATTGCCGCCAATGATGTCCTCCTCGGTGGGGCCAAACATGGCGACAAGTTCGTCGCGGGTGACCTCCCTATGATCGTATTGCTGAAATACGGCCTGGAACGCATGGAAGGATAACGGCAGCGTATCTGCAAGTGTTCCGTCGAAATCAAATAATACAGCTTGAATAGACATACGGATGGCCCGTCCTTTTTGGATGAATTAGTTTGGATGAAGCAATGCCTCAAGTGGCCTCAGAATCAGGAAGTAGGCGCAGCCTGAAACAGGCTGTTCTTGTAATTCATGAGCGGTGCCAGCCAGACCATACCGGTTCCCCGGTAGACATTGACCAGGCCTTCGCCGGAAACGGCAGAGCCCATGCGGGTCTTCCCTGATTTCTCTACGGTAAAGTCAAGCGAGTTCGACCACATCAACGCGAAATTGCCATCTACCTTCAGCACGTCATTCTGCAGCTCGACCACCACGGCTTCCTCGGATGGAATAGGAGCCTCAAGGGCGATAATCCCTTTACCCCGTGCGCTCAGGTTGAACAGCCCTTCTCCGCCGAGGACGGCTGAGGATACATTCTTGCGTGCAGCGACAGCAATATCCAGCGTAGTCTCGCAGGCCAGGAACATGCCGTCATCAATCACGATATGGTCGTTGTCGACATCAATCAGCCAGAGATATTTGTAGGTGGTTTCGAGCATAATCGTCCCTGTTCCTTTATAGAGCGGTTTGATGGCACTCGTGCCGGTTGCTGCACTGGATATTATATTGCGCATCAGGCCGCCGACACCTTTGACACCCGACGTCATTTCGATATTCCCGATCATATACTGCATAGCGCCTGCGCTCAGCATAACCTCGCTATTCGTAAGCTCAATCATCAGCTGCTTGTTGCGCATATTGCTCTTGCTCATGAAGAAGTTGGCCTGGGCTTCCAGCATGGAGGTGCTGCTCAGATCCTCCTTGTATTCAATGACCGAGAATCCGCCAAGCTGTTCTTTAATCACAACATTAGGGTTATCCTTCAGATTATTAATGGTAAAAGCCATGGAAATCCACTCCCTACGTAGAAGTTATTCTGCTAAAATGTGCACCTTGCCTTCAAGGCATAGATATTCGACACGGCAGGCGGGTTTCCTTGATTTTGGCCATAACAAAAGAAAACGGCGGCCAGTAACGGCCGGCCAGTAACGGCCGCCGCACTAACTCTCAACCAACAGCATTAAACGGAGACCGCTGTGTACCTCCGTACCAAATCCGCCAGCTCATCCCACTGCTCACATTGATCCCAATGGAATGAGGCCGGAAGCTGATAGGCCTCTTCCCAGGAAAGCTCCTGCAGGAAGGGCTTCAGATTCTGCTCCACACAGATGGCCTGCATGATCGTCCGCATACGGAATTGCAGCGGATAGCGCTGCTCTGAAGAGACCGGCTGGAAATAGGTTTCCGCCATGTGATCCACCAGTGCTTCACCTTTCTCCTGTTCCTGTTGCTGATTCCATATCTCCCTGATCCGGCCGGTTAATTGCCGCCAGGGGGTCTCTTTTCGAGGGTACACAATGCCCATACAGGCCGCGTCCTTATACGTCCAGAGTGCCCAGGAGACATCATTTGCCTCACACAGCTCCAGCATATCTTCGATAATGGTGACCTGGAAACCGATCTGCTCCGGTTCAAGCACAAGCCCCAGCTCGCCGCACCAGACCGGGCGCTTATACTTAGCGCGGATGTCCAGGAGCTTCCCGAAGGCAGCTGCGAAGATTTCCTTGCGCCGTTCTCTGTCCATTTCAGGGGTTAATACGGCTGGCTCATCGACAAAGGGATAGAAGTGGAATTCATATGCCACTTGCGGGTCCTCTACCGGATCCAGCATGGAGAAGTCAGTAGTGAAATGATTGCCTTCAATGAAAATAATGTGCTGCTGATCGTACTTGCGAATCTCTGCGATTACTTTCTGGTAAAACTCGTTGAACACCGCAGCATTAGTCACCATCGAAGGCTCATTTACAATATCGTAGGCAGCTACCCACGCCTGATTCCGGTAATGCCGGGCAATATGTCCCCATAGACCGATTACGCTCTCCCGCAAGGCTGCATATTCCCAGAATAGCGGAAGGCCGCTTGCGGTATCGCAGTGCCAGTCGGGATTCTGGCCGCCCGGAACAGAATGCAGGTCGAGAATGGCGTAGATCTCGTACTTTTCGCATAAGGCAACGATGTGGTCAAGATACACAAATCCCTCTTCCTTATAGCGGCCAGGCTGCTGATCATCGATAAAATACTTGTAGTTGAAAGGAAGCCGCAGCGAGTTGACTCCGAGACTTTTCAGATACACAAAATCCCGCTCATCCATGAACTCCAGCAGAAACCGGTCAAAAAACTGTGTGCTCCGCTCTTCACCATAGACTTCGGCGAATGCTTTTTTAATCATCGTGTCGGTGCCTGGCAGTCCAATCATGAAATGCTCCAGATTCATCCACGTCCCTAAACCAAACCCCCGGAAGAGTATTTTCTCACCGTTGACTGTGAAATCCTCCCCGCTTACCTGTACAAAATTCGAGTAGTCTGCCATACGCGCACTCCTTTTTTAATCGTTTAATTTTTCATGCCGGTTGTGGCGACGCCTTGGATAAAGAAGCGCTCACCTATAAGAAAGACGGCTACCATCGGCGCTGTAGCAAGTACGGTTCCTGCCATCAGCAGGCCGTAATCCATGGTGTGCTCTGTCTGAAAGGCCTGCAGGCCTAGCTGCAGTGTCTTCAGGGAGTCGTCATTAAGGTAGATCAGCGGCGCCAAATAATCATTCCACATGAATGTGAACGTGAAGATAGCCAGCGTAGACACACCTGCTGAAGCAAGCGGCATAATAATCCGCCAAAAGATTCCCCATTCACTGTACCCGTCCATGCGCGCCGCCTCATTCAGCTCCATGGGCAGCGTCAGGAAGAACTGCCGCAGCAGAAAAATGCCAAACCCGCTGAAGAGCTGAATCAGGACGTAGCCCGTATGTGTGTTGTACAGCCCGAGGCTGCTGACAATGGAAAACTGCGGGACCATAATCGAATGCCACGGCATCATCAGATTGGTCATGAACAGGAGGAAAATAACACTTTTAAAGGGTATCTTAAGTGTGGCAAAGGCATAGGCCGCCATGGAGCAGACGATGACCTGAACTACAGTGATGATCGTCGCCAGCTTCAGTGTATTAAGGAAATACCGGCCAAAGGGAATCGTTGTCCATACCTGCTTGTAATTCTCCAGATATAAGGTCCGGGGAATCCAGTTCATCGGATGCTTGAAGAGATCCACATCCGTACGGAGCGAACTGGAAATCATCCAGAGAAACGGAAACAGCGTTGCTACAGAAGCTAAGACCAGTACGATCATTAAAAAAATATATAGAGCCTTGTCCTTTCCCGTACTCAGGGTGGCATTCAGCATATGCACTCCTCTCCTCTCTTAAAATGTGATAATTTATATGTTCCACGCTATAAATTATCCTTCTGTTTCTCACAGATACGGATGCCGCCTCTTGCAGAGGACGGTAATGCCGTTTCTGCTTAATAAGTCACCCATTTTTTTTCGAGCCTGAACTGGATTAAGGAGATCACCAGAATAATCAGGAACAGCACAGTGGACATGGCCGCAGCATACCCCATCCGGTAATGGATGAACGCTTCCTGATAAATGCGGAAGACGAGTACATTGGTTGAGCGCCCCGGTCCGCCGTCAGTCATTACAGACACCAGATCGAACACCTGGAAGGAGTTGATGACCGTCAGGAGCAGCACCATGAACAGGGTCGGAGACAATCCGGGCAGGGTTACATACAGGAAGCGCTGGAATTTCCCCGCACCGTCCAGCTTGGCCGACTCATACAGATATTCCGGAATGCCCTGAATGCCTGCCAGAAGGATGATCATGTAGTAGCCGAAGCTCTTCCAGGCTGCCACAAGGATGATGGCGGGCAGTGCCCACTTCGAGGACATCAGCCATTCCGGAGGACTTGAGATGCCAATAGCTTTCAGCATCTGGTTGACCGGACCGGAGAGCGGGTTCAGCAGCAATCCCCAGACTATCGCGATGGATACCATCGATGTGATTTGCGGGAAGTAGAAGGCCATGCGCAGATATTTGCGCAGATGCAGCACACTGTTCAGCGCAATCGCCGAGAGCAGGGCAAGCACCATGGTAATCGGAACGAACAGGCCCGTATAGATCAGGTTATTCTTAAGTGAGATCAGGAAGTAATCGTCATGCAGCAGCTTGGCGTAATTATCCCAGCCGACGAAGTCAGGTTTGATATTGAATCCCCCGTAATCGGTGAAGCTCATATATAAGCCGTACACCAGAGGGATGAAAATAAATACCGCGAATAAAGCGAAGGCCGGAAGGATGAATAACGTCCCCGCTGTATAGGTCCTGTAATGTAGAAGACGTCTGTTGGTCATCTGTGCAACCTCCTTTGGAGACAACAGTTAAGGATTAAGAACACCTTGCCGCTGGTCTATGAAATTCTGAATCGTCTTATTGGCATCTTGTTCCTGGAACAGGAACAGATCCCGTTGCTCGCTGTAGATGCGGTTGACCTCATCGATTTGCGCAATCGGCTGATTCTCCACAACGGTCTTAGCTTCGAAGAAGAAGCTGCTGCCCTGAATTCCTGTCGCTTTCAGGAAGGCTTCCTTGGTCTTGTCACTGGAGAAGGCAGGCAGTACGCTGGAATCCGCGATGATGGACTCTCCTTCTTCACCGGTTACAAATTGCACGAATTCGAAAGCGGCATCCAGCTTGTCGCTGGACGGATTAATCCCCATGAAGGTGCTGACTCCGCCAACCGTAATCGGGTCGTTCATTCCCTCCGGGAGAGGCAACGGAGCCATATCGAAGTCAATATCGGTCTTCCCGGCCGCGATATCCGCTTTCAGCATATTCACCGTCCATTCACCGTTCACCAGCATGGCTACATTGCCGCTCTCAAACTGCTTGATCCAGTCCACGCTCTCAGCCTTCATCTGCTTGTAGCTCATATGGGATTGATCCTGGTAATACAGACGGTCCAGATAATCCAGCCATTCCGTCACATTATCCAGACTGTCATCCAGAATCGTGCTGCCCTTCTGCAGTGCCCCCAGAGGAGCGGTAAGCCAGTCAGCGTAGTATCCGCCCCACTGTTTATCGGTACCGTCGCCCTTGGTCAGGCGTTTGGCCAGCTCGGCATATTCATCCCATGTGAGCTGCTCAGGATAGTCAATGCCTTCTTTATCAAAAATAGCCTTGTTGTAGAATAAAGCGTATTCAGAAGTGCGGTAAGGCAGAGCATAATATTTACCGCCGGTAAGCACCTTGATAATATCCTGGTAGCTTGGGCCGAAGGCCCCGATATCCAGGTTGGCTTGCTTGATTTGGTCTGAGAGGTCCAGCAGCTGATTCTTCGATGCATAGAGACCCAGGCTGGAGGTTCCGTTAATACTGTAGAGATCCATTGTGGAGCCGCCGGACAAGTTATTCATAATCTTGGTATTGTACTCATTAGAATTGTTGCTGATCGTATTCATCTTCACTTCGATGCTGCCGTTCTTCGCATTGAAGGCGTCGATCACCTTCTGCATGTAATCCGCTTCATCGGTCCAGGTATAATACTCCAGAACGACCTTCTCTTTACTGTTCTCCTGTGCCGGATTTACGGCATTATTGGAACTGCATCCTACCACAGCAAGTACAAGTGCACTGGTCAGCAGCAAGCCGCAGCTTCGCATGTTTTTCATTGAAACCCCTCCTGTATCTGGTTATGTATCTCATATTAGGCGTAACCTGCGGTTAAGATAAGGTTGAACTTTTATCATCGGCTGTAGTGTATGGGGTAGTAGGGGGATGAAACTTCAACCTTTACAGGCTGGGGAGAAGGAATTAAACTTTATTCACTTTATTTAAGGATGGAGCTGGGGCCGGGTGTTTATCTTCCTTGTGTTTATTCTATTTATCGCTACAGCCATCTTCTGTCTTACCCAGCAAAAATATACCAAAGCGACCCTGTTCATGCTGTGCATGGGGCTGTCCTATCTGCTTGTGGTTACCAGCATCATTACGTATATGTCCAAGGATGCGTACTACTACTATAGCCTCTATGATTATTTCGGTATTCAGCAGAAGATACAGAACCAGCTGATGTTCCTGCCGGTCTCCCGGTTCATGCTTATCCGGATTCTTAACCTGTTCACGATGGCCTTTTTATATACCGGGCTGTGCTCTGCCGTCTACTTTGCTTTTACCATGTCCCGGAGAAGAGGACGCCTGGTATTGTCGCTTCTGGCCGTGCCTTGCGCGGTTCAGGTCATTCTGTATGACCCGTCCTTCTATACACAGATGTATTACAGGCTTTACCCGGAATTCATAACCAGCCAAGGCTTCATAGCAGCATATGAGACCCTTCACAAGTTCACCTTCGTTATAAATACACTTTATACTGCAGCAGGGATTATCCTGTTGTTCTATACTCTCTTCGATGCGCCAAAGGTCCGTCCAATCCGGAGTAATATCCTGATGATCCTGATCTGCTATATCTCGGTACAAGTCACCTATTACTACATTAACTTCTGGGCGCCGGATATATTGATTACGGTATCAAAAGCAGCCCATTTCATGCGTTACAAGCCGATTAATCTTGTAGGCAACCCTTCTTTGTATACGCTGCTTCCCTCCATTGCCGGGTTCTGCCTATGCATCAGTCTATATGGTATCTATAAGTATGCCCGCATACAGAACAGCATCAAGAATCAGGAGTCTGTCATCTCCCGCAATATCGACTCTGCGCTGCTGACTTCCCGGGTATTCAGCCATTATATGAAGAATGAATTACTGGCGATTATGGCGCAGACCGAGTTTCTGGAGAACATGTGCGGGGAATCGCCGGAGGTCGTGCAGGAGGTTCAGGTCATCGAACAACGCTGCCGCAAAATCTATGATAGACTGGATGCGGTGCACCAGAAGACGCTAAAATCCAAGCTGGATCTGGAGCCCATCGCCCTTCATGAACTGATGGAGAAGGTGCTGGAGGAGATGCAACCCGCGCTTAAGCAGACCCATGTGAATTATACCGGCCACCCGCGGAATCTGGTAATTATGGCGGATCCGTACTATTTCTCACAGGCGGTAGAGAACATTCTGTCCAATGCGGTGGATGCTCTGGAGCATGTTCCGGAGAAATCGCGGCGGATTGAGATTCAGATCAATCTGAAGAATAAGTGGGTGGAGCTGGTCATTCATGATAATGGTGCCGGCATAGCGGAACAGGAAGTGCAGAATATCTTCCAGCCGTTCTACTCCTCCAAGCCTACGGCCACGAATTGGGGGATGGGGTTGTCCCTGTGCCACTCGATCATTACCACGCACGGAGGCAAGATCAGTGCTGTCAGCAAAATCGGGGAAGGGACCTCGTTTCATATAGTGATGCCTTTGCTCTCGGGCATCTAAGAATTAAGGGGGATAAAATCAGCATGAGCCATCCTGCCATTAAGGTGCTTATTGTAGAAGACGATAACCTGATCGCCAAGCGGTACCAGATGATTCTTAGCAAGGACCCTGAACTGGAGTTTGTGGGGAGAGCCGCCAGCGGCTATGAAGGCACAATGCTGGCTGCGCTGTATAAGCCGGATATTATCCTGATGGATATAGAGCTTGAAGACAAACAGGCCGGACTGCGGGCCTCCTCGGAGATCTTATCGTACATGCCGGAGATTAAGATTGTCATGCTCACGGTCTGTGACACCGACGACACGGTTTTCCGCGCCTTCGAACTTGGGGTAACCAACTATCTGCTTAAGAATATGCCTGCGGAGGCCATTATAAACGCCATCAAAGACGCCTATTACGACATGCCATCGCTGCATTCCAACATTGCCGGGAAGATCACCCGGGAGTTCAAGCGGATTAAGACGACAGAGGACAGTCTGCTTCATAATTTTCATATCCTGACCAAGCTGACGCCTACGGAGCTGGAGGTACTCGACCTGCTGATGAAAGACTACAGCCGCCAGGAGATTTGCAAAGCCCGCCATGTAGAGCCCTCTACACTGAAATCCCAAATCAACAGCATCCTGAAAAAATTCAATAAAAACAGCGTACAGGAAGTAATTCCGATCCTGCGCGAATTGCATATTCCCCAAATTCTCTCCCAGCGGAAAGGGAGTCTGCCATTCAGACCGGGTGCGGACGAATAAACAGGAAACGTAGCTCTCCTATACGGCAAAAAGGATAGTAATCTGGTTTAGCTTTACTTATAATATTAGTTTAGCGTAATGTTCTAAGTATAGTGCACAGAGCACAAACGCGTAGACCATACTAGTATTAAAGCCGAAAGGAAGTTAACTTTGCTTGAGACGTTGCTTCTCAATTTCCTGTTTATGCTGTTTCCGGTACTGATCTTCCTGATCTTCTTCGAGAATAGGCCTCATGCCTATAACCGGAAGATTCTTGTGCTGCTCACAGCTATAACTATGATCCTGTGTATCGCCAAGCCGATCACGCTGGAGACAGGATTCATCTTTGACCTGCGTTATGTTCCGTTTATAATCGCAGCTTTGTATGGAGGGTACAAAAATGTTCTTCCGCTCTATCTGATACTAAACGTATACCGTTTCTATATAGGCGGAGAGGGAACGATCCACTCGTTTCTTTTTTCAACAGCAGTTCTGATCGTTGTGCCGTTATTAAGTTCAAAATTTATCCGTTCGAAGCCCGGGACACGGATCAGCTGGGCAACCGTCATTGCCGTGCTTACGATGGGCTGTTATCTGATTGTGCTGAGCATGGTTACGGAGTCGCTGGATATGCAGTTCTGGATGCTTACCTTCTATGCTTTAACCACTCATGCAGCCGTGATGGCTGTCTTAATGATTCTGCTGGAGCAGATCATTACCAATCTTAAGAATCGTGACCGGATTATGCAGTCGGAGCGGCTTAATGTGGTTAGTGAGCTGGCGGCCAGCGTCTCCCATGAGATGCGGAATCCGTTAACCGTGACGAGCGGGTTCCTTCAGCTGCTGAACAAATCGAAGACGCTTACGCCCGAAGAGAAGGGGTATATTGAGCTGTCGCTGCTGGAGCTGAACCGGGCGGAGAAGATCATCAGCGATTATCTCTCTTTTGCCAAGCCGCAGTCGGAGAATATGGTCTATTCCAACCTCCAGGCTGAGTGTGAGTATACCAAGAATGTCATCATGCCGTATGCCACAATCCACAAAGTAGCGGTCGAGTTCAGCTTCAACAACTCGCTCTGCGCCCATTATGACCGGAATCTGATGCAGCAATGTCTGATTAATCTGTACAAAAACGGGATCGAAGCGATGAAGGGAATGGAAGACGGCGTTCTATCCATAGATATCTCCGAAAGAAAGCAGAATATTATTATTAGCATCCGCGACACCGGCATCGGGATGACGAAGGATGAAATCTCACGGCTGGGCAAACCCTACTATTCCACCAAAGAAGAAGGTACGGGTCTGGGAATGCTCATGGCTTACAGTGCGATCAACAAAGTTAAGGGAGTTATCGAGGTTAGAAGCGAAAAAGGAAAGGGAACCACCTTCGAGATCGCCATCCCGGCTTAGGGCGGACAGGGCAACAGTGGGAAACTCTCCGTGAAAATGATAAAGTAACTCTTAGAGGAATGGATATATTAACCGGGAGGCTGTTTGTAATGAGACAAGAGTTAATTGCGCAATTGAATGCTTGGCATGAGGAAGATGAATTCGAACAAATTGTATCCCGCATCAAAGAGGTTCCTACCCCGCTGATCGATGATGAGCTGGCGGTTCATCTGGGCCGGGCGCTCAATAATCTGGGACGTTATAAGGAAGCGCTTAAATGGTTCAACAAGACTGCCGACAAAGGCAAAAAAGATCCGCTGTGGCATTTCCGCGTCGGTTACGCGCATTATTATCTGGACCAGTACGATGAGGCGATCAAGGCCTTTGAGAAGGCCCATAAGCTGGACCCTGAAGATCAGGATATCATTGAGTTCCTGGAATGGAGCCGGAATGAAGCGGGCGTGCAGGAGGGTCCTGACGATTCTGAGGATTCTGGAGATTCTGAGGATTCGGCCGAAGAAGCGGACGGTAACTCGGATTCTAAGGATGCTGAGGATACTAAGCGCTAGGCTGAGAGGGGCTGGAGAGCTTGAAGCTATCGGTATTTTACAATCATATTGTGAAGGCAAGCGAGCAGAGCGGCCTGCCGCTTACGGATGTACTGGACAAAGTGAATGCCTATGGCATAGAAGCGGTAGAGCTTGATCTGGAAGAGGCGCTGACCGGTACGGAGGCGATGAAAAAAAGGCTGGATGCAGCGGGGATCTCCGTGGCGTCGATGTATGCTTTTTTTGACTTCGGCAATCAGCCTGCACCGGAGCCGGGGTATGCATTCATTGATACGGCAGCCTACTTCGGGGCCGGCAAGGTACTTGTCATTCCGGGCTTCACCCGGGATACGGCCAGCCCGGAGCAGCGGAGTCAGGCTCTTCAGAGCATGGCTGCGGCGCTGAATGCCATTTGTGATTATGCGGAGCGTAAGCGCATCCGTGTAACGATGGAGGACTTCGACGATATCCGGGCGCCGTTCTCGTCAGCGGACGAGCTGCTCTGGTTCCTGGAGCAGGTGCCTAAGCTGGCGATCACGTTCGACACGGGGAACTTCATCTACCGCGGTGAGGATGAACTGGAAGCGTTCGCGAAGCTGAAGGACCGGATAATCCATGTCCACTGCAAGGACCGTTCGCTGGAAGACAACGGCGGGGAGCCCAGAATCAGCGTAAGCGGGATTCCGCTGTATCCGTCCCCTGTAGGCTCAGGCTGCATCCGGATCGCTGAGGTGCTCCGGCTGCTGAAGGCAGAGGGATACGCAGATACGCTGGCCATCGAGCATTTCGATGCTGTAGATCAGCTGGGTTATATGGAGCAGTCGGCAGCGTGGCTGCGTTCGATGCTGGATTAGGGACAAGACAATCTTACAATCGGGGTGAAATGGATGCCATTCCGTACCGTCGCAAGGAACTAGTTATCGGGCTGGGTTGAACGCGTACCAGCCATCAAGGGGGCAGTCTGCCTTTTTGATCACATGATAACTATAACCTTGGACGGTGCCAGGCATTCATTTTTAGAGCCGGGACACTGAGTTATTCAACGTAAGGACCACACTGCGTATGCAGGGGGTTCATTAGCGTTGGGTGGCGAAGCGTGGTCCCGGCTTTTTTTATACTCATTTCAAGATTGGGGATTGTAATTATGCTGCGGAAATGTCTTGACCACCTCAAAGGGTGGGTTGCTCTGTATATCCTTCTTGGTTTCGCCATTCAGTTCATAAGCAGTCTGGGCATAGTGGTCTTTCAGAAGATTCTCGATCAGGCGGTGGATGGAACGGGCTTCAGCGAAATCACACATTGGATTGTTATCTACGGGGTGCTGCTGGGCGCGAATGTACTTCTGAATTATGCGGATGAATATCCGGGCGCCCATCTGTCAAACAGCATCACGGAAAGGCTGAAGATCCTGGCCCTGTCCAAAATCTCCAGAATGGATTATACCGCCTATCAGAATATGGGCACAGGCCAGATGATCAAGGTGATTGAGAACGGCGCGGCGGCCGGGAACAGCATTCTGTTTACTTTTATTCTGGGGACGCTGCACGAGCTGCTGCCTACCATCCTCTTCAGCTTGTTCTTCATCAGCTATTATGACCTCAGAATCATGCTGGTGATTGCGGGCGGGTATGTGGTGATCTTCGTGATCACGAATGTGCTGCTGAAATACCTCTACCGGATTAAAGCGGCTGTGCTTAAGGAGCAGGAGTCCATGTCCCGCTATTCAATCCGCGGATTCATGGAGCTGGTTGTGTTCCGGACCAATAAGAAGTATGCGCAGGAGATCAGCAGACTGAACGAGACCGCACGGCAGATTATTCACAAAAGCGCTCAGCTGCAGATGATCCATGAGTCTTTTTTTGCCTTATTCGAATTGTTCATTACGGTCATAAAAGTGATTGTCCTGCTCTATGGAGTGAAGAATGTGGTGTCCGGGCAGGCCTCGGTCGGGGTGATGGTGGCCTTGTTCATGTTCATTGAGAAAATATATACGCCGATTGCCATCTTCAACGTGTTATTCGTCGGCTACAAGCTGAACAGGGTGACCTATCAGCGGTTCGGTGAATTCCTGAACGCCCCGGAGGACGCCAATCTGGAGAAGGGGAAGGCGGTGGCCCGGCTGCAGGGCGATCTTGAATTCAGGGACGTGTCCTTCGGCTACGGGGAGGTTCAGGTGCTGGACCGGCTGTCCTTCTCCATCGCGCACGGAACCTCGGTTGCACTGGTTGGCTTAAGCGGAAGCGGAAAGTCGACGGTTATTAAGCTGATTACGGGCCTGCTGAAGAAAAGCGGCGGCAAGCTGCTGGTGGACGGCACGGATATCGATGAGCTGAGCCTGAACAGCTACTATGATCATATCTCTTATCTGTCGCAGGACTGTCCGGTATTCGATACTACGATCAGAGGCAATATGGTGTTTGACCAGGATGTGCCGGATGAGGAGCTGTATGCGGTTCTGGATAAGGTCCATCTGAAGGAGAAGGTGCTGGAGCTGCCGGAGAAGCTGGAGACGATGGTGGGTGAGCGGGGCCTGAAGTTGTCGGGCGGTGAGCGGCAGCGGCTGGCTTTTGCCCGGGCGCTCCTGCAGAAGCGGAATCTGATCATCCTCGATGAACCGGTCTCGGCGCTGGATAATATTACGGAGAAAAGCCTGATGGAAACGGTGTTTGCAGAGTTCAGGAACAAGACGGTCATTATTATCGCGCACCGGCTGAATTTCATCAGCGGAGTAGACCAGATTCTGGTGATGGAGCAGGGAAGGCTGGTAGGGGAGGGGAATTTCGATTCCCTGCTCCGCAGCTGCGATGCCTTCAGAACGCTGTGGAATAACGGCAGGGGGCAAACGGATTAAATCATCTTTTACCTTGTGGACCTTCTTTCGCTTGTACTATGCTGGGTTACAGACAGGACTTGAAAGCGGGGCCACCTAAATGAATATAACGTTAGCTGCGATGAGGCTCGAAACAGAGCGTCTGATCATCCGTCCTTATATTGAAAGTGATCTTGGCGCCTCCTTCGCGCTGATGCAGAATACGGAGGTGCTAACCTTCATGCATATGGAGGTCATGCAGCGGCATGAATATGAAGGCTTGTTCCGCTGGCTGATGTTCAGCTATCATACGCCGTTTGAACTGCCGTTCAAATATTCGTTCGCGGTTTGCAGCAAGGCAACCGGACAGCTGATCGGCTGGTGCGGCCTCGGCGTACTGGATTTCAGCGCACCGGATACCGAGCTGTATTATCTGATCGGGCGCGAGTATTGGGGCCAGGGGTATGCCACCGAGGCCGCCCGGGCGCTCACGGCTTATGCCTTCAATGTAATCGGGCTGGACCGGTTATATGCCAAGGCAGATCCGCGGAACACAGCGTCACTCGGAGTATTCCAGAAGCTGGGCTTCCGGTTTGAACGTGAGCTGGCCGGGCTAACCGGCGATTATGAGGACTGTAACGGCGAGCTGCTGCATGTGCTGGAAAGGTAGCGGTTTGCTGGGCGGCTTGGCAGTTGAAGATAACCCTAGGATGAGCGGAGATGTACGGAAGACGAGTAGAAGATGAGCGGCCCGGCGGGGCAAGATGAGTGGAAGAAGATGGGGTTCAAGAATAACGGCTTTGCCGTCCTTTTACAGGACAGCAAAGCCGTTTCCACTTACATAGATAAAAATGTATATGCTTCGAACTAGAGAACGAACGGGACAAGCTCGGATGCTATGAGGACCGGAAATAGTTGGATATTGTCCACTTGCTGATGAACGATAGAACCCTGCTCCAATAACAGTTGGAAAAACAGCACTTAAATCCTCCCTTTTCACCCACAGTAGCTAAACCTAACAATATTAGATGTTGTTTTTCCACTTGCTTCGGTCCATCCCTCAGAAACAGGTAAATTAAGATACCTTTTTCCACTTGTTGCTTTCACAGCAATATTACGTACGGGGATTTACCCGTACCTGTGCGCCTTTGCCGCTGGTCTGAATTCCGGTGGTTTTGCTTCCGACCTCTTTCAGATCTGCCAGCAGACGCTCCAGGACTGCCTTCGCGGCGGCGGCTTCCTTCGCGCCGGAAGACTTCACGACCAGCTGCACCGGCTTGCCGGAGCGCAGATGCTTGTCCGCCTGACGCAGCTTCGTGTCGTAGTCATGCTCTTCAATATGGGCGGTGAAGCGCAGCTCCTTCACCTTCTCATGGCTGCCTCCGCCGCCTTGCGGACGGCTGGTATCGCCCTTGCGGGCCGCTTGCGCCGCGGCTTTGCCTTTGCCCTTGGCGACCAGGCTGCAGGGCGGCGGACTGCTCATCAGCGAGGTGCAGACCAGATCGGCTCCTGCGGATCTGGCCATAGCCAGCGCCTCGTCTCTGGATACGGTGCCGAGCTTCTGGCCCTTCAGCCCGGTAAGCTCGACCTCGGCTGCTCTAATCTGTTCATTAATAAGTACGGCCACGGAAATGAATCCTCCCTTTGCGGATATGATATAGCTATCATATATGGAAGCCGGCCGGGCTTCAATTCCGGAGGGCATGATCTTTGATCCAAAGTTGAGCCGCTTGTGCAAAGCGGTTATACTCAGTGAAACGCAGGAAGTTCAGCGCTGGAGCGCCGGAGTACTAAATTTTTGTTGAATGGGGGATGGCAATTGAATGACACAGCTGACGATAAGCAGTTAATTCTGCTTATTGCACAGAAAGACTCGAATGCCCTCGAACTGCTCTATGACCGATATGAACGGGTAATCTACAGTTTTGCTTACCAGATCGTGAAGGATTCGATGGCCGCTGAAGAAGTAATGCAGGAACTGTTCCTGCGGGTATGGAAGAATGCAGAGCAGATTGATTTCGGCAGGGGCAAGCTGCTTACCTGGATGTTCGCAGTTACCCGCAATCTGGCGATTGATCATCTCCGCAAACGCAGCTCCCGGCTGCCGCAGCAATCTGCAGACTCCGGGAATCTGGATATGATTCAGGACCATACAAAGCTGACCGAGGATCTCGTTGAGCTGCAGATGGCCGGGGAACAGATCAGGGACGCGCTGCTGGGGCTCAGCCGGGATCAGCAGCAGGTGATGGATATGATTTATTATCAGGGCTATACCCAGCAGGAAGTAGCGAACCTTGCGGCAATTCCGCTGGGGACGGTCAAAGGAAGGGTCCGATTGGCAATGAAGCAGCTGCACAAATCATTACGGCACTGGGGAAGGAGGGATCATGCGCATGAGTGAACATAAGGATGATCTCTGTGAACTGGCCGAATTATATGTTCTGGGCGCACTGACGGCAGAAGAGACAGCGCAGTTCGCTGCCCATGCAGAAGCCTGCAGTGAATGCAAGGCGCTGGTAAGTGAATACCGGCAGGTACTGGACCATCTTCCCCTTGCTTCCGAGCCCGCAGAGCCGCCTTCCGGAATGAAGGATCGGATATTATCACGGGTATTAGAGTCGGGCCTTGTAAGCACGTCCGCCGCTCAGCCGAAGACTAGCATGAATATTCAGCCTGCGGCAGAGCGCACAATCGAGCGTGAACCGGTAAAGGCACCTCCAATAGAGCAGGGGCTGCCCCGGGCAAGGATTCCTGAGCCTAGAAAAACCCGCTTCTGGGGTTACTTAAGCCTCGGGCTGGCTGTGGCCGTGCTGCTGCTGATTGTCTATACCGGCCAGCTGCGCGGGGATGTAGATCAGCTGCAGCGGCAGATTGCCTCCGGCACCGGGCCCCTGCAGGGGCTTAAGGTGAATGAGACGGTGGCGCTTAGCCCGGCGGGAGAGGCTGTTTCCGCCAAGGGTGTAGCGACCATTGTCGCTGATACATCCGGGACCCACCTCGTAATCCAGGCGGAGGATCTGCCGGAGCTTACAGGCACAGAGGTCTATCAGGTATGGCTGATCAAAGGGGATACGCCGCAGAATGCGGGCACCTTCATCTCACAGGACGGAAACGGGGCACTCTATTATTCGTTTGATCCGAAGGCCTACGATACCGTGGCAATTACGCTGGAGCCGGATGACGGGGGAGACGCCCCGCGGGGACAGATCATTCTGGCAGCGCCGATTAAGCAGGGGTAGCAGCTGAATTCCGCAATGCCGATATTGGCGGAAACTCAATGTATTGAAGAACAGCCGGGAGGGTTCCCGGCTGTTTTTGCGCAAATATAAGAATTTATAGGTTTCACATGATAGCTTATCCTTCTATTTCTCGCTGAAACGGTACCGTCCTTACAAAAGGACGGCAAAGCCGTTTCCACTTGTGGACAGAAGATTATACAGCACCTGCAAATGAGGAATAACGAGGTCGTGAAGTTATTTATCGCGATGGATATCCATGGCTCCGGGAGGGAATCCATGCTCCCGGGCTGTTTTTGCGCAAATATAAGAATTTATAGGTTTCACATGATAGCTTATCCTTCTATTTCTCGCTGAAACGGTACCGTCCTTACAAAAGGACGGCAAAGCCGTTTCCACTTGTGGACAGAAGATTATACAGCACCTGCAAATGAGGAATAACGAGGTCGTGAAGTTATTTATCGCGATGGATATCCATGGCTCCGGGAGGGAATCCATGCGTTCTGCTGCGCCTTGCTATCCATATTGAAAGGGCTAGCAAAACAAACAACGCCCATGGGAATGACAGGACACCCGTTGTTTCGAGAAGAATTCCACCGGCTATACCGCCTCCGCCAATGGCCAGATTCCATGCGGTTACAAGCATGGATTGCGCTACATCTGCGCTCTCTCCACTAGCTGCGGCCATTGCTGTTTGCAGCAGCGTTGCTGCTCCCCCGAACGTTAAGCCCCATACAGCAGCTACTAGATAGATTACAACAGGCTTGCCGCTGCCTATGCTGAGCAGAACAGATGCCAATGCAAATGCAGTGAGGCTAATCAGAACCAGCAGCCTCAGGTGACGATCTATCCAGACACCGGTTAACCAGATGCCAAGAAGTGCTGTAATACCGAAAATAAGAAGCACCAAGTCTACGCGCCCGGTTAGCCCAACCTGAGTAAGGTACGGTGCAATATAGGTATACAGGATATTGTGGGCCAGAACCCAGGCCAGCACGACAAACAGGATCGGCCGCACTCCGGGGCTTGTGAAGACCTTATTTAGAGGGAGCCGCTTATCTGCAGCTTCTCCCGGATAGTCCGGCAGCTTCCAGAGTATCCAAATGGTCAGCAGCAGAGCGAACAGCGACAAGACTCCAAAGATATTACGCCAGCCTGCAAGATCACCCAAAAACGTTCCGGCAGGGACACCGAGCGCCAGAGCAAGCGGGGTTCCCGCCATTGCAATAGCCATAGCCCGTCCCTTAAGCTGCTCCGGTACCATGCGCCGTGCATAGCCTGCGATCATTCCCCACAGGACACCAGCGGACACACCCGCGAAGAAACGGGCCGCAAGCGTCAGGGGATAGCTCGAAGATAAGGCAGTAACGGTATTGAATATGAGAAAACCAAGGATGCAAATGAGTAGCAAGGGTCTCCGTCTCCAGCCGCGTGTTGCTGTGGTCAATGGAATGGCGGCGAGTAAAGAACCCAGGGCATAGAAGGTAACAAGCTGACCCGCCATGGCCTCTGTTACTCCAAGCCCCTTACTGATCTGAAGCAGGAGTCCGGCGGGAATCGTTTCAGTCAGAATACAGATAAACCCGGTCATTGCCAGAGCAAGTAATCCGGCCCAGGGAAGGTGTACGGAAGCAGGAGCACTGGAGCTTTGCTGCGGGGAAGCAATTGTGCTGCTCCTCCCGGCGTTCTCATTTATATTGTTCATGACGGGTCCAATCTGCCATAGATAGCATTGCAAAGGTCAACCGTGAACGGACCCGACATGCCCTCCAGTGCGGTATTGGTGAAGGCTACCACGCTTAGCCGCTGCCTGGTATCGACGAACCACGAATGGCCATAGGTGCCGCCCATGCGCCATGTGCCAAGGGACTCCGCTGTGTCTGCGGCGGCAGGATCTTTAAGGACTGTGATCCCCAGGCCAAAACCCCGTCCCGGCCAGAAGGGCATGGGCAGGTCACCAATCTGGTTGGTGGTCATTTCGCGGACCAGGGATTCCGGCAGCAGGGGCGCCCCTCCCTTCCGCAACGTTTCCAGCAGCTGCAGAAAATCTCCGGCGCTGCCTACCATACCGGCTCCCCCGGAAGCGTAGGCAGTACTGTCTAACGCCCGGCCCGGGGCGAGCCGGAAGCCCGCCGTTCCTTCTACAAAGGCCAGCCTATCCGGATTCTTCATAGGCCGCAGTCCCGGAATGTCATCGGCATAAGCTGTGGTCAGGCGCTTCGGGTCCACGGCAACGAAACTGGTATCCGTCATATCGAGGGGTTGAGTAATAAGTGAGCGGATCGTTTCACTGAGTGTGTTCCCGCTAACGTTAGCAATTACTGCCCCCAGTACATCTGTGGCAATAGAATATCTCCACTGGGTGCCTGGTTTATAGAGAAGTGGAACAGACGCGAGCCGCTTCAGGTTCTCTTCAAGCGTGATACCAGACTGATCCATGCCATCAGATACACCGGCCTGCTCATAGGAACCGCCCTCTTCCTGAAAGAAGCGGTAGGTCAGACCAGCAGTGTGCGTCATTAAGTGACGGACAGTCATTGCTGCAGTCTCTCCATTCTCCAGCCGTGGCTTAAAGTCCGGCAGCCACCGGTCTACACGGTCATCCAGCTTCAGGCGATCTTGCGCCACCAGAATCAGAGCAGCCGTAGAGGTAATCGGTTTGGAAACCGAGGCGAGCCGGAACAACGCGTCCTCCCGCATAGGCTGGTTTAGCTCACGGCTCGCATAACCAGCAGCACGGCTATAGATGAGTTGTCCATCTAACGCTACCTTTATGACAACACCTGCCAGGCGCTTGTCGGTTAGTGTCTCATCAATGACCTTGTCGATCCGCTCCGGGATACGGTTAGGGTTGATTGTGTTCGAATAGGGCATACTCAACATCCTTTCGCTATAGTTAAAGCAGCAACTGCCTTTGCTTTACTATTGTAAGTAAAGTATATAAAATAAACTAACTTGAATACATGAGCCAATAAAGGTAAAACCCACATATAACATTTAAAATAAAGGCATTTTAAATCGATAATCTTAAAATTAAAGGAGTGGTCAAAAATGGACTCTATTGATAAGCAAATTCTGTTTCATCTTCAAAGTCAGGCGAGAATTTCCATGACAGAGCTGGGGAAAAGCGTGGGCTTGTCTCAGCCCGCAGTAACGGAAAGAGTGAAGCGGATGGAGGAAAATGGGGTGATCAAGGAGTACCGGACGATCATTTCTCCGGAGAAAATCGGGAAACAGGCAGCTGCCTATATACTTTTCCACTCCAGAGAGTGTCATGCCTTTCTGGACTTCTGCCGTACCCATCCCGATGTCGTCGAATGCTATCGCATCAGCGGAGAACACAATTATCTGTTAAAAGTCATGTCAGACTCCACTCAGGGTCTTGAGGAGTTTGGAAATCAGTGTGATAAATACGGGAATTATACGATTCTAATCGTCATGTCCTCCCCTATTGAGCCTAAAAATCTCATTCCTTCGCTGGAGGAAGCAAGCGTAAACCTGCTTAAATAGAAAATAAACAATAGGGCTCTTTAGAACTTGGGGCGGAGTCCCCAGATATTCTCATCAAACTCTAATCTCCCTGCAAAGTCTTTCTCATCAAGGATGGTATACCCTAAGGGTAATCACATGAACTGGAGGAGAGAGAATATGAGAATGACGTGGAAACGGCTAATCACAAGCGCCTCGCTGGCAGCGGTATTAATGTACATGGGCATAGCAAATGAAGGGACCGCCGGTGCGCGGCCGCTGTCCGAGGCGGACTTTGAATCCGCGCCAGCACAGGCTTCGGTGTCAGCTCCGGCGGCTGCAGTCTCTCTGCAGACAGCGGGGAAGAAGACGGGGACGGGATACTCTTTTGACAAAGGCATTACCCGCGTCAGCCTGCCGGCCGGCACGCAAAGTGTCTCTATTGCCAACACGAACGGAACCATCGAAATTAAGCAGGGCAATGTTAAGGAGATGGAGGTCCATATGACAGTGGTCGTCCATCAGGCAACCGCGGAAGAGGCGAAGGCCGTAGCGGACAAGGCGGGGATGAAGGTAAGCAAAGGGGCTGATCTGGAGATTAGAACCTACAGCGAGTCTTATGGCAATTGGCGATATCCAAGCCTTGATCTGACGGTTACACTGCCGCAGGGCATGAAGGCCGAGCTTCAGGCAGAGACGGAGAACGGCAATCTTTCTTTGTCAAAAGTTTCTAGTACAGGTAGAATTGAGTTAGCGGCTGTGAACGGAAATATATCTGCTTCCGGCATAGGCAATGCGCTCAAATTACATACGGTGAATGGCAATGTGCAGGTCTCTGAAGCGAAGGACCGCGTAGAAGTCACACTTACCAACGGCAACGTGAAGGCGGAGCAAATTGCCGGAGCCTTGACCCTGAAGGCCACAAACGGGAATTTGTCGGTGAAGGACGCATTGGCTGCTGTAGAAGCGGTCACTGTAGCCGGGAACATTCATGTGAAGAGCCGGAAGGTCGGCGGAGACTGGAAGGTAACTACAGCGGTAGGGAACGTAGAGCTGGCCTGGCCGGGGAATGCCGGAGTCGTGGTCGATGCCGAATCCGCTTTTGAAGAGATTGAAACGGACTTCCCGCTGACAGTGAAGAATCACCGGGCCAGCGGGAAGATAGGCGCAGGTACGTATCAGATCCGTACCAAATCTATGGCCGGGTTGTCACTAATGCAGAACTGATCTTGCGAAGAGGTGGACGAGAGGGTGAAGGAACGCGTATTGGTTATTGAGGATGAGCCTGCCATGATCCGCCTGCTGGAGCTGGAGCTGTCCTATGAAGGTTATGACATTACGGTTGCGTGCGATGGTCTTACGGGTGCCGGGAAAGCGCTGCGGGAGCATTTTGACATCATTCTGCTCGATTTGAATCTGCCGGGCATCAGCGGAATAGAAGTATGCAAGCGGGTACGCGCGGTGAAGCAGACTCCAATTATTATGCTGACTGCCAGGGACACGGTCAGTGACCGTGTTCGGGGACTGGACACCGGGGCGGATGATTATGTGCCGAAGCCCTTCGCCATCGAAGAGCTGCTGGCCCGTATGCGTTCCCTGCAGCGCAGGCTGCACGCCGCAGAAGCCGGAGATGAAGTCCTGCATGCCAAGGATCTGATACTGGACAGGGCTGCGCACCGGGTCAGCCGCGCCGGGCGCGAGATTGAATGCTCACAGCGCGAATTCGAGCTGCTGCACTGCCTGCTGGTCCATAAGAACCGGCTGATGAACCGTGAGGCACTGCTGAACCTGGTCTGGGGCTACTCATATGAAGGCGAGACGAATGTGGTGGATGTCTATATCCGGTATGTGCGAATGAAGGTGGATGAAGGCTTCAGCGAGAAGCTGATTCATACGGTCCGGGGCAGCGGATATATTCTGAGAGACTGAGGTGAGTGAATGAAGCCATGGACGTTCTCCCGTAAAGTCAGTGCTTCAATTGCGCTCACTGCACTGGCCGTTACGGCGGTGGTCAGCGGTTTTGTCTATATTACCTTCAAACATTGGACAGACAGCCAGGAGACCCGGCTGCTGGATGCCAAGCTTAGACAGTTTGAGCTGCGGGTCGGTGAGGTGGAATTCCTGCCGTCCCTGCTTCAGCCCGGATTGGGCAAAGGAAGCGGTGCAGCGGCTTTTCTGAAGCCGGATTTCTCCGTTTTTGCCCCTGATCTGGATAAAGGCCAGGTTCTGCAAATGCTGGATGCACGCGGGCGTGTGCTCGCAGAAGCGGGCGAAGGTGAACCGGCGCCCGGTTCAGATGTTTACAGCGCAGAGAAGGAGCTGTCCTTGCCCGTGTATGGCCTTGTCCGGCTGCAGCTTACGGACAGCGGGCAATCACGCAGCGCCACCGCCGAGAAGGAGGTGGGCAGACTGCTGCTGCTGGGTCTGCTGCTGGCTGCCGGAATGGCTGTTCTTGCAGGGGGAATCGTCTCCCGTTCAGCGCTGAAGCCGATTCGCAGCATGATTGGCGAAGTGCGCAGCATCGGGACGAACAGTCTGTCCCGGCGGCTGCATGTCCCTGCTGCCCAGGATGAGCTGCAGCAATTGGGGGAGACCTTCAACGGGTTCCTGCATAAGCTGGAGGTCTCCTTCGACCAGCAGCGCCGCTTCATTGCCGATGCTTCCCATGAGCTTAAGACACCGCTGGCCATTATTGAAGGCCATACGCATATGATCCAGCGGTGGGGCAGGCAGTCACCGGAGGTGCTGGATGAGTCGCTGGCGTTCATGATGGATGAGACGCGGAGGATGAAGGAGCTGATCTCCCAGCTGCTGCTGCTTGCGGAAGCAGAGGCGGAGGCGCTAGCCCCGGAGGGCGGAGATGAAGAAGCCTGCAATTTGAAGTCTGTGCTGAACGAACTGCTGCCTCAGACTGTTCATGTCAATCCGGGGGTGCAGCTTGATTATGACGGCGGCCCCGGTGAACAGGCGTTACCCATCCGGATGCCTGGCAGCGCCTGCTATCAGGTGCTCCGCAACATCGTGGAGAATGCACTGAAATATACGCCTGAAGGCGGAGCAGTAACGATCGGGCACTCCCGTTCAGACGACGGGAAGGTGATCCTGACCGTAGCTGATACAGGAATCGGAATATCCGCTGAGCAGCTGCCGCATATCTTCGAGCGCTTCTACCGTACGGAGGCTTCACGCAACCGCTCGCAGGGCGGCTCGGGCCTGGGACTGGCCATTGCCAAGGCAATCATGGAGCGGTATGGCGGCTCCATCGCCATCGACAGCGCGCCGGGACAAGGCACAACCGTGACACTGACGTTTGCAGGAGCATAAGCGGGCGGTGGTATGAGTAAGGTCTATTCAACGAATCAATAACCTGATTTAGCAGAGCGAATTTTAATATTCCTTAACTGGAATATTCCGATTGGGGTATATTGTAACTGTACCCCAATACTAAAGGTTTCACTAAAGGAACATCGGAAATGGACACAACGACATTTAGCGCACTTGCCGAACCGACCCGCCTGCGGATGGTAGAGATTCTGAAGGAGGGGCCGCTGAGCGTAGGCGATATCGCTGAGCGTCTGGAGCTGCGCCAGCCTCAGGCTTCGAAGCATTTGCGCGTACTGCTGGAAGCCGGACTGGTTGAGGTAGAGGCGGCAGCGAACCGCCGGAATTACAGGCTGCGTACAGAGCCGCTGGAGGCTATGGATGCTTGGCTGGAAGACTACCGTAAGCTGTGGAGTGAACGCTTCGACAATCTGGATGATTATCTCCGGAAGCTGCAATCCAAAGACAATTCATGATTATCAGGAGGGATTAGGAATGTCCAGCAAAATGATTTCGAGAGTAGAAGGTCTTGAACTGGTTCTTGAACGTGTATTCGATGCACCGCGTGAGCTTGTATTCAAAGTATTCTCCGAGGCTGAGCATCTGAAGCAGTGGTGGGGCCCGCGCGGCTGGATTGTTCCCTTCTGCAGCGTTGATTTTCGTCCGGGCGGCGTCTGGCACTACTGTATGAAATGTGTGGATGAGAAGCAGGGCGACTTCTTCGGCATGGAATCCTGGGGCAAAGGGGTCTACCATGAGATCACCGACGGCGAGAGTTTTGTCTATACCGATTACTTCTCGGATGCCGAAGGCAACGAAACCGAAGGTATGCCGTCCACGCTGGTCAGCATGATCTTTGAAGAATACGATGGGAAGACGAAGCTGGTGAGCAAGTCGAAATACGATTCCGCGGAAGCGCTCAAGACGGTGATGGATATGGGGATGGAGCAGGGGATTACCGAAACCTGGGACCGCCTCGAGGAGCATCTGCAAGCGATTCAGTAACCGGACGGGCAGCGGAGCAGATAAGTGTAGTAAGAGTGATAATACGAAGAGGCTGTTTCCTTGCCGGATGTTGGCGGGGGATGGTCTCTTTTTTGAAAATACGAATTTATATATTGGGGTATATCCCAAACCTATGTTTAGACCTGTCCATTCAGGGTGAATGGGTAATAGCGATTTAACTGACTGCAAGCAGTCCGGCAGAGATCGGGTACGGGCTTATTTGCATTGTCACTATGGGGAGGCTGAAGGCATGGACGAGGAGTTGCTGGCACAGCTGAAACGCTGGCACGAAGATAATGAGTATCAGCAGATTGTGGACCGCATTCAGGAGATTCCGCCGTATGCAAGAGATTATGAGACTATCAGCCAGTTGGCCAGAGCCTATAACAACCTGGAACATTACGGGGAGGCACTGGAGCAGCTGCTGAGTATTGCGGGGGAGGGCGGGAATGATCCGCTGTGGCATTTTCGCATAGGGTACTCCTATTATTATCTGAAGCAATATGAACAGGCTATAAGCGCATTTGAACAGGCAGACCAACTGGCTCCCGGGGATGGGGATACCCATATGCTGCTGAACTGGAGCAGGAGCGGCGCGCAGCGGGAGAAGCGGGAGCAGGCAAGGCGTGCCTCAGCGCTGCGTGCCTCCAATGCACAGGGGGATGCGGCCGGAAGAGACCTGAACTCTTTCATCGAATACTGCGCGGATTTCTGGGAGGATAGCGACTATGCCCGGAAGGAGTATGTGTCCGCGCCGCCTAGTGACGAACTGATTGCTTCTGTGGAGCAGGAGCTGGGCTATAAGCTGCCGTCCTCTTACATAGCGATGATGAAGCAGCAGAACGGTGGAATTCCCCGCAATACCTGCTTTCCGGTGGAGGAATCCACCTCATGGGCCGAAGATCATATCGCAATATCGGGAATTGCCGGTATCGGCCGTGACAAAAGCTACGCCCTCTGCGGCGATCTCGGCAGCCAGTTCATGATCGAGGAGTGGGGGTATCCGGATATTGGTGTGGTCATCGGCGACTGTCCGTCTGCAGGCCACGATGTGGTGATGCTGGATTACCGCTACTGCGGGCCGGAGGGAGAACCCGAGGTCATTCATGTGGACCAGGAGAACAACTATGAGATTACGTTCCTGGCCAAGGATTATGAGACCTTCATCCGCGGGCTGGTGAGCGAGGAGGTCTATGATACGTCGGAGGAAGATAAGCAGGACGATCTGCGGAAGGTGGCTGCCGGAGCGTTCTCTCCTCTGCTTCAGGAGCTATGCGATAAAGTCACCGGAGTGGACAACATAGAGGGGATCATCCGCAGCATCTGCACCGCCATCGTTGAAGAGAAGGGCCATTTCTCTCTTCATGCGGACGAACGCTCGACCTTGATGTATGATCTGCAGTTCTGGCTGTACACCAGCGCCTATCTGCAGACGAACCGTGACCAATATCTTGAGGTCTATTCGAAAATAATCGCGTTCGGCGGCGAATTCAGCACAGGCGGATACGCCCCGGGCTTCATCTCCGACTGGCTGGATGAACGGGTGCGGCAGGGAATGATCGTGGAGAGTGAAGGAGCGCTGCGGTTCACGGATATAGCAGAGAAGCAATTGCTTGAAAAGCTGAAGGAGGCGGAAGCCACAGAAGCTGTGGATGTTAAGCCTTTTATTATAGTAGAGCAGGAGAATGGCGGGAAATCTGTGATTCTGAACGTGGGTAGCTACAAGGCCGAAGTGTTTGCTGCGCGGGAAGAAGAGGGATTCGAAGGCAATGGATATGATTGGGGCTCTCTGGCTGCGGTATTCCTTGAGGAACATATGCCTGAACTGGCCGGAATCATCCGGTTTGACCCGGAGGCCGGTATGTTCTGCGCGTATGCTTCCGATGGAGCTGCGGTCGTAGCCTTCGCCTCCGCATTCAAGCGGGCTTGTGAGGACGACGTATTGATCCGGGATCTATTCTCGCGTGCGGAGCTGGATTAACCGGGGCGCTTGGCCGGCATATAGAAACGGGGACTGCCATTTTATATGACAGTTCCCGTTTTATTTGTACCATGCCCCAAGGAAGGGTTAAGCGAGTCCCGCCAGCCAAGGCGACAGTAGGATAGAATCGCTCGTATTGATAGACTGGCCTGTTGTAAATCCCGTGAGGTTCTGTGATCTGAAATTAATCGGCGGTGCTGCCAGCCCGGAGGTGCCTGTGCTCCGGCCTCCGAGGTTGGAGCCGTTAACCTGGTTGTAGACAGCAAGCTGATACGTAATATCCCCCGATAACGTCAGAGGTGTCGTCAGCGGCAGAATGAATATTCCAGCTTGTAAAGTGGTCGCTACAGTGGTTACTCCAATAACTGTAGACTGGTTGGTACTGGTCGGCTGCAGCACAGCCATCTGAAAAATACCCGTAGAGCCTAGTTGAGTAACGTAAGCTGCAAGCCTGTTGATCGTTATTTGCGATCCGCTGAATGCGAGCGCCCCGATAGCCTCATTATTTCCGCCCCCGGCATTAAATGGGATCTGGGTGTTGAGATCCCCGATTTTCAGCGTCTCGATGAATCCTGAGCCTGCACCCGTTATACCCGTTGAACCCGTTGCGCCTGCCGGTCCGGTCGCACCAGTGGCTCCGGTCGCACCAGTGGCTCCGGTCGCACCAG